>CAYXFO010000325.1:0-5254 GCA_964464255.1 uncultured Pirellula sp. | reverse complement strand
ACCACCAATGATTCCGATAAAGTTCGCGATAAGACTGTCCATAGGCGAGATCCATCGTCCACTCCTTGGTTACTCGGCGATTGGTTGGATTCGAATCCAGTCAAAGGGAATAGCTAGTTTTCGTCCGGCGATTGTTGGAATGAATTTTCCATCTACGGAAAAAGTTAGCGAAGCCAATTCTTCGACCTGGTTAACTGGTATTCGTGCCTCGTAGGTCCACTTATTTTCGTCCCTGTCTACGACTCGGATTGGAAGTGGCACATCACGAAATGAAATTTCGAGTGAGTCACGTGCTTCACTCGCTACTGGTTGAAGCAATCGGAATTGCAGTTGAAGTTCGAGATTTGCAGGCTGTTCGAATTCGATACTGGCCTTGCTTCCGACCATCCAAACGAAGGATTCGCCGGCGACAGACACCTCCGGAACGCTCCAACCGCTTCCTGGAACTTTTTGGTCAAAATCGAATTGAAAGACCCCCTTTTCCCTATTCAACGCCACTAATCGGGGACGTGGCGTTCGCAGATCGCGTTGGACAACTACCTGGAACCCCTTGAAAGCTTTCCCATCTCCGACATCGATCATTTCGAATCTTTGCCCATCAAACGATGCGAAACGAATCTCGTTGTAGGGTACGACTGCTTTGATACTTGGCAAGTACACCCCGGATTCATCAGATTCCAGACGCAAGGAAGTAGCTGGGTCTGCAACGCCGGGGAATACAGCATCTAAGGAAACGAGGTCTGATTGGAACGATTGCTTCATCAAGATGCGATTGAGTTCATTATTCCTTCCTCCATACCAGTCTGGCGAGTCAATCCGGACGACGAACCGTGAGGGTTGATCTTTGTTTGAGGCGAGTTGCTTGAGGTGAGACACTAAACTGCCTTCAAAACCCGACAACTCGCACAGTTTGCGATTGTGTTCCCATGAAAATAAAGTGCCTAGAGCGATAAAAGCAGATAGCCAAATCTTGACAGACCTCTCGCGAGCAGGAGAGTGCTCGCTGATACTACGAACCATCAAAAGGACAAAAAGTAAATAAAGCAATGGCTGAAACACTTGCTGGATCATTCTCGATCTTGATCCCGGATACCAAGTTGTTGACATCGCTTCAATTGCAAAGGTTGGAATCGCGATGCTCGCTCCGAGGATTGCAAGGAGTAAAATAGGGGATAAGTAGTTCGAAACCGCTGGATTCTGAGTTGTGATGCGTCTCTCGCGATTGGATAGCAGTGCCATGATTACCATCGCGATAAAAAACGAAATCGCAATGCCGACAGCAAGAAAAGTGGGAGACCAATTCGCACGGAGTGTTCGCGATAGATCGATCGTATCTTGGTGCACGGCGAGATTAGCGATCGACTTCCACGCGTTGCTCAAGAACAAACTCTTGTCGAGTTTAAAATAGCTGCTCGTTGAACCAGACGTTGTGATCCAAACCATTGTGTACAGAACAAAGACCATGCCGAAGTATGTCACGTCCCAAAACGTATTTATTCTCGCTGCAACCTTTGGGTTCGCTTCTGATTTATCAACGAATGCAAGGCCGATTGCCAATATCGCTAAGGGAGTTCCGCATTGGATGGTGTAAGTGCCTAAAGCAATGAAGTACGCTGCCAAGGCCGCCAGTAACCATTGATGAATTCTGCGTTGCGTTTTCACGAATCGGAGATAGCAGTAGGCCGAGAGAAGCGACATTCCTAAGCTGATGTGCATTACAAAAAGAATCTGCTCAACATACCCGGTAAAATCCCATGTTAAGATCAGAGCACCGAATCCAACACACACTGCAAGTCGCTTACGATCGAAGATCTCGAAAAGCAACAGGGACGCAGTAATCGCCATGAACAATTCGACGATCTTCTTTGAGAGGAACAGTCCGGAAGGGGTCAAAGAGGTGATGATACCCGTAGCTTCGTACCACCACGGAGCAAGTGGGTTTCGGCTAGCCATTGCCCACCACGATCGATGCGTTCGAAAACCTGGCATGTCCAGCAAATCAGTCCAGACGCGATCTTCTCCCGTGGGGTGGATATTGAGACCTACGGGGGCTCCTAAAAGACCTCCAATTCCGAACGTCGCCAGCATTGCCAGCCAGATGCCGATCAAGGAAAGGGCAATATAAGCCGTAGGGCTCGTTCGCACCCATGAGGTCAGTTGATGAATACGAGTCATTTCTTTCCGTTCTATGCAGCTACTGAACATGCCACTGTGATTCCGGTATAGGGGATCCTCAACGGTTGAAGTCGAGGTGAGTAGATACATTTGGAAACTCACTCTGGTAGAGTCTCAGATATTCCTCTTGCGTCCTCACGTTCTTGCCCCGATCCCTACTAACCACATACCTGGCCAGACGAGACTGTTCTCTGCAATACACAGGATCGAGCAGGAATAGTCTGCCACCAGGGGTCAAAAGATTCCTGATGTCGCGTATCAACGTTCGCACCTCTGAATCCTCGAGGTGATGGGCAAGGCCGAACGCCAGTGCAATGTCGTATCGATGCTTACACTCGGAGTCCGAACCTACGGAACGGCACTCGAATCTTGCGTTCCGGCCAGCAAATCGCTTCCTCGCATAGCTGATGTAAGCTTCGTTGCGGTCATATCCGTGATACTCCACCGATTCGGGAAGATGCTCCAAAATCTTACAGGTCCCGCAACCAATGTCTAAAACCCTTTGGTGCGGCAGAACGCTCGGTAACACGAAATCGCGAATCACGCGAAAACGCCATGAGTAGGCTCCCACAAGAGTCTGGAAAGAGTCGTAAACCAACGGATGTGCGAGTATCGCTCGAATCCCTGTGCTTACCTCTGCCATTGCTCAACCCTCCGTGATCCAGCGTTATCTGATTGCCTCAGATCGTATTGCTAGCTTTATCATGATTGACGAGCCTCGAAACGACTGATGCCTGGCTCAGCTTTTAACCATCCAGGTTTATACTCGGGATCGCGGAAGTGTCTCAAGAGCGATCTCTCCATATCCCTAGTAATTGGCTCTCGGCGTTCATCATCATCCCTACTCGTATAAAGTTGGTAACGAGCGAGGCGAAGCCAGCTTCCAATCTTGACTTCGGTGAATGCTATGCCTTAGACTGCCGCGCATCGTATCGTCGCTCTTGTTGCCAGCTCAAGGAGATGGAAACTGGCCATGAAAACCATCATACTAGCAGGAGGATTGGGAACTCGGTTATCCGAGGAAACGACTGTTCGCCCAAAACCGATGGTGGAGATTGGGGGAATCCCGATTCTATTGCATATCCTGAATATTTATCACGCTTACGGTTTCAGCGATTTCATCGTCGCTTGTGGTTATAAGGGAGAAGTCATCAAAGACTTCTTCGCGAACTTCCAGACACGAAACACGGACTGGTCGATTCGTTTAGCTGATGGAGAGAGAACCCTTTTACGGAATCGTGTTCCGGACTGGACCGTCTCTCCCGTCGATACCGGCGCGAAGACGATGACTGGTGGTCGGATCAAGCAATTGCAGCGGATCGTTGGCAACTCCACGTTCATGGTCACTTATGGCGATGGAGTAGCAGACATTGATATTGGTAAACTCGTGGAGCACCATCGTTCCCATGGCAAGCTCGCAACCTTGACTGCTGTCCATCCACCCGCTCGATTCGGATGCCTGGAACTCGATGGCGAGAGGGTTTCTGCGTTTGCGGAAAAACCCCAAACCTCAGAGGGATGGATCAACGGCGGGTTTTTCGTCTTCGAGCCGCAAGTTTTCGATTATCTTGATGGCGACGATTGCATGCTGGAGAAAACTCCCCTGGAACGTCTCGCAAGGGATGGGCAACTCGTCGCATACATGCATGATCGTTTTTGGCAACCGATGGATACACTTCGCGACAAGCAGTTGCTCGAAGAGCTTTGGAATTCTAATCGCGCACCATGGAAGGTATGGAATGAGCAGCGTGAATTTCTTGAAGGGAATACGGAACAAGAGGGTTCTCATCTCCGGATTGACCGGTTTCAAGGGCCAGTGGCTCGCAAGGTGGCTTAGCCATCTCGGAGCGAGCGTTTCCGGTTTTGGCCTGGAACCGATCAGCTCAATCTTTGGATGCAGGCCGAAATTGCGTGACGAGTTCGACGTCGAGTGCTTCGACATTCGGGACTCCGACCGAGTCGAAACCTTTCTTCGGTCGCGAAACCCGGACGTAGTCTATCATCTCGCAGCTCAACCCCTTGTTCGGGAATCCTACCGAACTCCAATCGATACGTTCACCACCAATGTGATTGGAACAGTAAATCTGCTCGAATCCGTCCGTCGTTGCCCGTCCGTTCAGGCGGTGATCAATGTGACATCGGATAAATGCTACGAGAATCGGGAATGGCATTGGGGATATCGTGAAAGCGAACCGATGGGAGGTCATGACCCATATAGCGCGAGCAAGGGTTGTTCCGAGTTAGTCACCGCTTGCTATCGAAATTCATTTCTCGCTAAGCAGGGAGTCGCGGTTGCCTCGGCCCGCGCTGGCAACGTGATCGGGGGCTGCGATTGGTCTGCGGATCGGTTGCTACCGGATATCGCGAGATCGGTCATTACCGATGAACCGATCGTTATTCGACGTCCGGATTCGGTGCGTCCCTGGCAACACGTGATTGAAGCTGTTGCTGGCTACTTGATGTTGGGGGAGCAACTCCTCCAACATCCTACCGCTTACGCCGAGCCATGGAATTTCGGGCCCGGCGATTCGGACGCGATTCCAGTATTGGAACTGGTCCATAGGGTGGTGAGTCGTTGGGGACGAGGCAGTATTGAACTGCAGATCGACCCGAATGCACCTCATGAAGCGAAGTACTTGAAGCTAGATTCAAGCAAGGCTTATGATCGACTGGGTTGGCGTGCTCTTTTGACCATCGATCAGCGACTGAATTGGACTGGAGATTGGTACCATCAGTGGTCCCAAGATCGCAATTGGTGGCAACAAATCGATAACCAAATCGAAACGTACCAAAGGATGATGCTAAAGTGTCTGCTAACCAACGAATCTTCGTCACCGGCGCTGGCGGCTTCCTCGGTCAAGCCGTCTGCAGCTGCTTGAGCGACTGCGGCTACGAGATCTATCGCTATTGCTTGAAATCCCGCACCTACGATAGCGGGCTCGCGGGCTTCGCTCTCTTCGGTGAGTCTTTTCAAAAAGAGGAACTCGCTCGCGCTCTCCAAGAATCAGAACCGAAGTTTGTCATTCATCTCGCCTCGGCAGGGGTGATCTCCGGAGACAACGACCCCACGGTTCTATAC
>CAYXFO010000324.1:3836-5300 GCA_964464255.1 uncultured Pirellula sp. | reverse complement strand
TGTTCCACGTCCCGACGGTTTGATGGAGGCATTCCCTCCATATCATTCGATTCCTTCGAAGGATTGAAAAGGCCCAGTATTCAGGGATGGATAGCTACCAAGACTACTCCAACGGCGTGCTCTTCTGCTGATTTTGGTGAAAACTCGCGTTAGGAATTAGGAACTTTGTGGAATTCACTATTTTTCCTGTAATCTTTTCCTCCACAGGCTGCGGCTAGACTTTACACTGAAACGAGTGCTTTGGCATGTGGTTGGTCAACGTCCGGTTTAGGACGGAATCGATTGAAAAAGAACGCCCTTTTGGAGAGCAGAGTTACCGTGAGGAGATGCAGTAAATTTTCATCGACAGGCTTTACTCTGGTCGAGTTGCTGGTCGTGATAGCGATCATCGGAGTGCTGGTCAGCCTTCTCTTGCCAGCGGTACAGGCTGCTCGCGAGGCTGCCCGAAGAACCCAATGCTCAAGCCACGTGAAGCAACTTACGCTCGCGTGTTCCAATTTTGAAAGTGTGTATTCGAAGTATCCATTCTGTCGTAAATATGATTTGTGGGATTCGTATACGTGGAGTACCCAGATATTGCCGTACATTGAGCAGAGCGTCATGTACAACCAGTTCTACACTCTCCCTCACATACCTTTTGAGCCCACCTATCCGGGGCCCAACGGGCCGATGGGAGACGACCCGAAACTTCGCGAAGCCCGGCACAATCGGGTTCCGATTTTCATCTGTCCCAGCGATAATAAGCAGCCGGAGAACGAGATGGATACGCGGGCTTTCGGCTTCTATCGGGGCAACTACCGAGTCTGCATTGGGCCTGGCGACATGTACGGAACGGCTACTGACAACAGCCCTGGACCTTGGGGGGAAGGATTCTTTACCGTCTTGCCCAATCAAAGCGTCGATACCTTTGCCCGCGTAAAAACCATTTTCACCAAGGGGCGGGATTGCACCGATGGCTTGTCCAGCACCATCTTGATGAGCGAAGGTCTCATGGCCAACGTCACTTGGTGGGGTGGCGCGATGGGTGAGATTCATTACGGCAACATGGGTGGAGCGCTTTTCTCGGCAACCCTGACTCCTAACTCGACGGCACCAGACCGGATCCTTGGACCCTGTCCTCAGGATCAAAGTGATTCAAGATACAAAGCACCTTGCCTCAGCCTCGGTGGAATTGCTTGGTGGACTCGCTCAGGGCAACTTGCACATGCTGCTGCGAGAAGCCTGCATGGCAGTGGCGTGACCGTCTCCATGGCAGATGGAAGTACCCATTTTGTGTCCAACAGCATCGACCTCGTCGTTTGGCGAGGACTAGCTACGGCAAGCAACTCCGAAAAGGTTTCCGTGGAATAATACCGTTCCTCCTCCGTTTGCCCGAGTATTCATCACCATCTAGGCGGGAATCCAAATTGCGAAAAAATAGCCATCAAAGCAAGCGAACAACCTTGGTGACGAGCCACATTGCGG
>CAYXFO010000324.1:0-3826 GCA_964464255.1 uncultured Pirellula sp. | reverse complement strand
GCGGATGCGGGGCATCGACCGCATCGGTTCAGGGGAGTGTCAGTTATCAAGGGGCAGCAATTGAAAAGGGAATGATCACTTTCACGCCGGTTGATGGCAAAGGCCCCGTGGTGGGCTGCAACATCGAAAACGGAAAATACTCTGCTAAAGGTGTTACGCCTGGCAAGAACATTTTGCATGTTGTGTCTGTGAAGCAGGTCACCTTCTCGCGTACGTCGGAGGAGATGAGCAAGATGGCCGCGAACAACGCTGCCAAAGGCCCGATCGAAGGTTTGATCGATCCGGCGGATCTTGTACCAGCCGATGCGGTTGGTAACAGCTCCGAGCATAATCTGATCGAAGGTAGCAACACGATCGATCTGCAACTCACGAAACCCTAGAGCGTAATACTCTCGCATTCCGCACAGAGTATCAAGAAAAAATCGGGGTGACTGGATTCGAACCAGCGACCTCTGCGTCCCGAACGCAGCGCTCTACCAGGCTGAGCCACACCCCGCCGCCTGGCAACAAGTGTACTGTCTTGCCTACGGCGCGAAAAGTAGGATGTTCGGAAACCTTGAACGGCAACGCAGAGAGCTTATCCATGCATCCGGCTTATTTCGACACCTATTTTCGTGGTGAGAGACCTGATGGTTCGTGGCCTAATTCGTTCGCGGTTTTGTCAGCCTATGCAACGACCGGCTCGACATGGTCGAGAGAGCGCAACGTGTCGGCGGATGAAGCCCTTGAACGGGCTTTGCGAGAACGAGGTGGCTGGCTGCATCGACTGGTTGGTTACTCTCCCCGCACGCAGCATGAGGAGCCGAGTTGGGCGAGTGAGATGTCGCTTGTGGAAGCTTGCGACCTGGGGAGACGCTTTGCCCAGGATGCGATCTACTTCGTGGAAAAGGATCTCTTGTTCGTGATTCAGTGCGATGTCCCGGATCGGAGTATGTTGGTCGATGTTTTCAGCCGCAGGCTCGATCCAGCCTGATCGGTTTCATGATAACATTCCTGTTTTGACCTCCTTGTTAGGTACAATTATGTCGATCAACTCGGACTCGCTGACTGGCAGCCCTGTTTGGATTGAGCTGCAATCTGATGCGGCCCGTCTCCAGCGATTGCACCTTCGCGAGTTATTTGCGCAGGATCCGGATCGAGCAAACCGGTTTTCGCTCGAAGCGGTTGGGTTATTTCTCGACTACTCCAAGAATCGGATAGATGCATCGACTTTGGAAAGCTTGATCGAACTTGCGACTACTCGCGGATTGCGGGATCGCATTGAGGCCATGTTTCGAGGAGATCGCATCAACCTGACGGAGGGGCGAGCCGTCCTACATACTGCGCTTCGGGCCTCGCGAGATGCATCGATCCTCGTGGATGGGAAAAACGTCGTTCCGGAGGTCCATGCGGTGCTCGATCGCATGGAGCGATTTTCCGAGAGGGTTCGGAGCGGTGAATGGCGAGGTCATACTGGCAAGCGAATCCGCAACATCGTAAATATCGGGATCGGCGGATCGGATTTGGGGCCGGTAATGGCATACGAAGCCCTGCGGTTCTACAGCGACCGATCGCTAACTTTTCGATTTATCTCGAATGTCGACGGGATGGATTTCTACGAAGCGACTCGGGACTTGGATCCCGAAGAAACACTTTTTGTCGTTTCCTCCAAGACTTTTACGACGCTGGAGACAATGACCAATGCTCAAAGAGCCCGAGCATGGTTAATCAATGGCGTGGGAGGAGACCAACCCGCTGTTGCCAAGCATTTCGTAGCTGTTTCCACCAACGCCGAAAAAGTTTCAGCTTTTGGGATAGATACCTCGAACATGTTCGGATTTTGGGATTGGGTAGGTGGCAGATACTCGATGGATTCCGCCATTGGTCTTTCCACGATGATCTCGATCGGCCCCAGCAACTTCCGAGCGATGCTTCAAGGGTTCCACGCGATGGACGAGCATTTCCGCACAGCTCCATTTCACCAGAATCTCCCAGTGCTTTTGGGAATGCTGACGATTTGGTACGCGAATTTTTTTGGTGCACAGACCATCGCTGTCCTTCCGTACGAAAACTATCTGAAGCGATTCCCAGCCTACTTGCAGCAATTGGTGATGGAGAGCAATGGCAAGTCGGTTGCAACCGATGGGCACCAGGTCGATTATGCGACGAGCCCTGTTTACTGGGGGGAACCAGGTACGAATGGCCAGCACTCGTTTTATCAGCTCATTCATCAAGGGACACATTTGATCCCATGCGACTTCATCGCATTTGCAAAGCCGGCGATCCGAATTGGGCGCCATCATGACCTGCTGATCGCAAACGTACTGGCGCAAGCCGAAGCTTTGGCGTTTGGAAAAGATGCCCAACAGGTAAAAGCCGAGGGAGTTCCAGACTGGTTGGTTCCCCACCGAGTTTTCCAGGGTAATCGTCCTTCTAATATGTTGCTAGCGGATTGCTTGACGCCAGAAGTTCTAGGCAAATTAGTCGCACTTTACGAACACAGCGTCTTCGTTCAGGGAGCGATCTGGAACATCAACCCGTTTGATCAATGGGGAGTAGAGTTGGGAAAAGCGCTGGCGCAGAAAATTATTCCGGAGTTGGAATCGACCCAATGCCCTAGTTTATCGCACGACAGTTCAACGAATCAGTTGATACGGCGTTACCGAGCGATGCGTTGAAGCGATTACTCGGGATTGCCCGGACGGCTCTTTCCATCTTCGCTTTGATAAAGGCCCGATACCCGCCCCTTGCTGGATGGAGGCGGTGCACGACGAACAAAATCGCTTGCTCGGGCGGCGTTTCCGAGCGGAACAACGTCCTCTTCTCCCGATCCTCGCAACCAACCCATCAATTTGTCGATGTCGATGCGAGTGATTCCCATACCCTTGGCTTGCTGTTCCAGTTCGGCACGTTTCTTGGCAGCGATCTCATTGGAACCTTCCAAAACACCGCCGATGACTTTGAAGTCGTCTCCGATGACCAACCAGCGAGTATCCACGGTGAGAGATCCGTCTTGGCGTCCATCTGGTTTGAGGTCGACTGATACGGATCCACCTTGTTGAGCGATCAATGATTTGAGTGTTTCACGATCATCTTTTCCATCGCGATCGATATCCATCTTGCCGACCAATCCGATATTGACGTTACGACCTGGTTGCCAAACCGGGGAATAGACCTTGTCTCCTCGCAAGATCGTTTCCGAACGTCGGTCGGGCAGTACGCGGGCGCGGGAAAGGTGATCCGTTTGCTGATTCACTTCGACCACTTCGAGTCTCGCTTTTGGCTTGGCATCAGCAACGCGACTAACCGTATCTTCAAGAACGCCAAAACGCACACCGGGACGAAGTCCGTCGGCCTTGCCGAGGTTCAGGTAAACGGTACGACCACCGTCAGCAACTTCGGTGATCTTTCCTTGCGGGTATTGAAAATCCTCTCCTGACATCTGTTCGATTTTCTTTCCCAGAGCGTCGTTCACTTTGGTGAGGTCGTCCCGTTCCTTCGTGAGTGCCTCGACTCGGGCGAGAAGATCACGCTTTTCCTTTTCAGCTCGCTGAGCTAATTTTTGACGGTCAGTTTGGATCTTGGTGATTTCGTCCTGACGTTCTTTTTCCTTTTGAGCGTAGTTGACTTGGGCTCTCTCTAGATCCGCAGCGAGTTGATCAGCTCGAGCCCGCTCTGCTTGCCTGGCTTCGGTCTCTTGTTTGATCGTTGCGTCGTATTTCGCCTTGAGATCCTCTTCTCGTTTTGCCTGTGCATCGACTTGAAGATTCCGTTCACGGACAGTCTGCATCAGGGTTTCGACCAATTTTCGGTAGTTCTTCTCGGAGACATTCGGTCCGAGTAGGGC
>CAYXFO010000323.1:0-5311 GCA_964464255.1 uncultured Pirellula sp. | reverse complement strand
CAAGACCTATGAGTTGATCAAGGGGGTGATTAGTGGCTACGGGTTCACCGCTGGTGGCCAAACCGTAGCAACCGATGTCATCGGCTGGCCACCACCGAGGCAAACTCGGTAAAAGTATGCGAGGTTGATGGGATGCCACGCATCATGCCTTGAGGCCGGTTGGTACGTTTTTCGGCCTGCAACTTGTTTGCTCTCGTCTTTTTCGCCATTTGCGAGTAATCTCCAGGGCTCTTCCAACGACCGTTTCCGTTTCCTTGTTTGCTGTATTGCAATGTTCGAGCACATTCCTGTCGCACCGCCCGATTCCATCCTGGGACTTAACGAAGTTTTTGAAAAGGATTCACGCCCCGAGAAGATCAATTTGACGGTTGGAGTCTTCAAGGACGAGCAGGGGCGAACACCGATTCTCGAGTCGGTGCGATTAGCCGAAAGGAGGATCATCGACAGCCAAAAGACGAAGAGTTATTTGCCGATCGAAGGTGGTGCAGACTTCAATCGAGCAGTCATCGACGTTGTTCTTGGTGACTCGGTGGATCCCGCTCGCGTTGCCGCAGCTCACACACCTGGCGGCACCGGGGCCCTACGCGCAGGTGCAGACACCATCGCGCGTCATTTTCCCGGCACTCGCATCTGGATCAGCAACCCGACCTGGGCCAACCACATCGCCGTCTTTCAGGCAGCGGGGATGCATCCGCATCTGTACACCTATCTCAATCACGATCGAACCGGCCTCGACTTCGAGGGTATGTTGAAGGACCTGAGCGAGCGGGGCGCGGCTGGCGATTTTGTATGCTTGCATGTCTGCTGCCACAATCCGACCGGGATCGATCCAACGTCCGAACAGTGGCGGGCGATCTCGGAACTGATGGCAGAAAAGAAGATGATCCCGTGGCTGGATTTTGCCTATCAGGGATTCGGAGATGGACTGGCCGAAGACTGCGATGCTCTGCGCACCCTGCTGCTCCATCATCCGGAGATGGTGATCTGTAGCTCGTTCTCGAAGAACTTCGGACTCTATTCCGAACGAGTTGGTGCCCTGCTGATGGTCAGTGCCAGTTCCGCATCGACCCCTGCCGTACTCAGCCAAATGCGGACCTCAATACGAACCAACTACAGCAATCCACCTCGTCACGGCGAATCGATTGTAGCCACGATCTTGGGTGATACCGAACTGACGGCCATGTGGAAGGGGGAGGTCGATGCCATGCGATCGCGAATCGCCTCGATGCGCAATTCGTTTATCGATGGGATGCAAAGCCTGGGGCGGGACTTTTCGTTTCTGCGATCGCAAAAAGGGATGTTTTCCTACACGGGTCTCAACGCGATGCAGGCCGATTGGCTGAAGAATGAAAAGGGAATCTACATCGTTGGCACAGGACGGATCAACGTTGCCGGACTCTCGACAGCAACGCTCCCGCGACTTTGCAAGGCCATCGATGAGGCCTGCTCTTTGACGGGGTGAAAACCCTTATGCTGCGTGAAAAATAGAGCGCAAGACAGTATCATGGAGTGGACAAGCCCGATGATTGTCCCGGCTCGATAACCGCACTGGCCAAACTCCAACAGGTCTACCCTTGCTTGCCCATCCCCTGTTTCGTTGGTTCAAGCCTCAAGATATCGCTCGCGTATCCCAACTCCAGTGGCTCGCGCGCGGGGTCGTCGAAGGCTTGAGTGGCGGCATGCATCGCTCTCGTCATATCGGATCCAGCGTCGATTTCAAAGAACATCGACCCTACGTGCATGGTGATGAGATTCGCTCGATCGATTGGAAAGTCTTCGGCAAAACCGATCGCCTGTATATCCGGCAGTACGAGGATGAAACGAACCTCCGAGCAACGTTGGTTGTCGATCAAAGCAACTCGATGCGATACTCGGGTTCGCGTAGCAACGGCCAGAGCAAACACGATTATGCAGTTCGTCTCGCCGCCTGCCTCGCTTATCTATTTGCAACGCAACAAGATGCGGTAGGGTTGGTCACCTTCGACACCAAGGTGCGCATCAATGTTCCCGCACGATCCCGAGCCAGTCACCTGCGAGCACTGATGGAGTCCTTGGCGAGTTCCGAGTGCCGAGGAGAAACCGATCTCGGTACGACGTTCCAGGAAGTACTCGGGATCTGCCGCCGTCGTGGATTGGTGGTCCTGTTGTCCGATTGCTTCGGCGATGTCGAGTCGATCGTTCAGAACTTTGGGGTCCTTCGGGGCAACCATCAAGAAGTGGTCGTCTTCCAAATCCTTGACGATGATGAAGTCGATTTTCCGTTCCAGAACCGGACGATGTTTCGATCGCTCGAACGCAATGATCAGCAGATGCTGGTCGACCCTGCTTCGTTGCGAAGCACCTACATGCGCAACTTCGAACGCTTTGAGGAGCAACTTCGCAACGGCTGTCAGCGAAATCGGATCGATTTGATTCCGGTGCGAACCTCGGAGTCCTTTAGCGATGTAGTAGCTTCGTATGTCGCGAGTCGAGGTTCCGCATGACGTTTCTCAATGCGATTCTCGCACTTGGCGGGATGGCTTTCAGCATTCCCTTGATTATCCATCTGCTCAATCGCAGCCGGTACATCACTATCGACTGGGGGGCGATGCAATTTTTGGAGACGTCTATTCGCGTCAATGCGCGTCGCATCCAGTGGAAGCAATTGCTCCTGCTGCTGATTCGCTGTCTGATCCCCGTGATGCTCGCTCTCGCGATGGCCCGGCCGATCATCCTCTCCTGGCGAGACTCCGGAACCGCCAACGCGATGGCGCTCGCGGTCATACTCGACGATTCACTCTCCATGCAGAGCATCGATGACCTAGGGCAAGATCCAACGATGACCCGTTGGCAGTCAGCGTGTCAGCAATTGTCTGAAATCGCAGACCAACTACCCAGCGGCAGCGCGATCTGCATGGTGCTGTCCGGTACACCGCTGGAAGTCCGCTCCGATCGGGATCCCACATCTTGGAGAAAGGAACTCGAACAGCTCTCGCAAAAGACTACGTATGCAGGGAAACTCGATGTGCGATCAGGGGTCGAATGGGGATTGGAATGGTTGCAAAAATCGACACAGGCCAAGCGGCATCTGCTCGTAGTTTCGGACTTCGCACTCTCCGATTGGAGCGGGGATCGAGATGCGCGTTTGAGCGAAATCGAGCCCATGCTGGCCCGTCAGACCGTTCCGGTCCCGTGGTCGTTCCTGAATGTTGCCAAGAACCCTGTGGATGACCGCCCGAATTCGGACATCGCTTTCAAGACGATGGAGATCGCCCCTCGCATTGCCACCGTTGGCGCTCCATTGACAGTCACCGCTACGATTCAAAACTATTCCGAGTCGCCTCAGCAGATTCCGGTGCGTCTGGCTGCAGATAATGAAGAGATCGAGATTCAGTCGTTGACGGTGCCACCCCGTTCCACGTTGAGCACGCGATTTCGTTGGGTGCCTCAAATCCATGGCGACATTGAGTTGCGTGTCAATGCGGATCATCAGGACCGCACACCCGCCGACAATACGATGACTCGAGTGATGCGAGTCGCGTCCCCGATACGAGTCTTGCTCGTCGATGGTGCGCGTCGACCGGAAGCGATGAAAAGCGAGTCGGACTTCTTGCGATATGCACTGACTCCGTTTGCGTTGCTCCAAGGGTCGCCTGGAGACGCCTTCGCAACACGCGTTGTGGATTCGAACGGATGGGACGAAGCGATCCTGAAAGAGCATGATCTTGTCGTCTGCTGCAATGTTCCCGACTTATCCCCTCAGCATCGCAAGTGGATTCGCACATTTCTTGAAAAGGGTGGAGGAGCATTGTTTGCTTTGGGAGATGGCGTTCAAGTCGATCGCTACAACACTTGGGAAATGATTTCCGAGGGAGGTTTGCGCCCCGGCAAGTTGCTGCCGAGAGCCGAGTGGAGCGGTGGTTTCCGAGAATCCGATACGCCGCTCTTCGAGCTTGCACCGCAAGTAATCGAATCGATCCTCTCGATCCAATTTCGGCATCGCCAGAGTTTCGAGGATAGCGATCCATCCGGAACGACCGGTTTTCAGTTCGAGGACGGCAAGCCATGGATCATCAGCTATCCGATCGGCGACGGCCGATGCCTGTGGATGACCTCGAGTTGCGATGATGGGGACAGCAATTTTCCGTCGCGTCCCGCCTATCTACCGATCATGCAAAAGCTATTGATGTTCGCTGCACACACTCCGATGGGATGGCGGTCCACCGAACCGGGTCAGCGCTGGGTGGAAGCGTGGAAGGATATCCAACGCGATGCAGGCGCTGCTACGCAAGAGAATGACCCGCAGCCTGATACTGTCGTCCAATGGCGACAGAACGAAGGACCGGTATCGAATGCGGTATTCAAGCGGACCGGAATCAATCAGACCAGCGGAGAGGCGAGCGGCAAGATCGACGGCATCTCCGAGATCGATGCGCCGCGATCGATCGGCGTCGTGCAGGCTCGCATCGGCTCGAGCGTTCGCAAGATGATGATCGATACTTCGCCAACAGATCGAGGACAAGAACTCGTTTGCGAAACCATGGCAGCAGAGGGCTTCGCGAATTTGGCGAAACGAGTCAACGCATCCCACGCCTCTTCCTCCGAGCAGTGGATGTCGCAACTGAGAAACAGTTGGAGCGGTCGTGAACTTTGGTTCTGGTGTTGGGTCCTGCTGATCGGTTTGGTTCTTGCAGAGATGGCTTTGCAGCAATCCTTCCAGCCCAAGCGGTCCGCGTCGCTTCCGAACGCCTCTGCCCAATCCTCACCCACCAACGCCTCGCGGGGTGCAGCATGACTCGCATTCATTTCGAAGGGATCCTCGCACCCTGGCTCGGAGCCGTCCTCGCGATCGTCGCTGCCGCATGGATCTGGTGGTGGTATCGAAGAGAAACGCGAGGGCTGGCCCGTCCCTGGCCCATCGTCCTTCCAACCCTGCGCGCGATTGCTGTCGCGTTGATGTTCGCTATGCTGACGGGCCCGATCCTCAGCCGCCAATGGCTCACTGGCAGCCTTGCAGATATCGTCATATTGGTCGACGAATCCGCAAGCATGCTTTTGGAAGATCATAACAAGTCGATGCACCGAAGTGGGCGAGTTGCGGATTGGTTGCAGGGGGATGGAGATCGATCGGGATGGTTAGCGGGTATCCGGCCGAATTTTCATCTGCAAGTTATGGGGTTTGGTTCCTCAGAAGCCGAGTCGACGGGGTTGAGGACGGTTTGGGATTCAAACCATCAATCGCCTGATGCGTCAATTCGCGTGGAACTCAAGAGCGATGGCCGAACCACCGCGATCGGCGAAGCGATGGATGCGATCGCTCGCGGAGGAAACG
>CAYXFO010000322.1:0-5327 GCA_964464255.1 uncultured Pirellula sp. | reverse complement strand
AAGATTTTTGGCAATTGCCGTGAGGACATCCCATTTTACGAGCCACTTGCAATATACTGGGTGAGTCGGCGCCGCCCGCCACCACACCCAGCGTGTGCCCTCCCCCGCAGTTTGCCACCTTCAGGATTTCGTCATGTCTCGGAATCTGCGAACGACTGATGCAATGCATTTCCTGGGCGTTGTTTCGCTGTCCTTCATTCTTCTTTCAAGGGTCCATGCAGAGGATCCGGCACCCCCCACCTTTGAGAAAGACATACAACCGATCTTCGCTCGCCACTGCCTGGATTGCCACGGCGAAGATGCACAGGAGTCGAAGCTCGACTTGCGCACGATCTCGGAAATGCTGCGCGGGGGCGAGAACGGCCCTGCGGTGGTTCAAGGCAACGCAGGGAGCAGTTTGCTGGTCGACCTGATCGCAAGCGGCCAGATGCCGCCTGGTGAGCAGGAAAAAGTTACGGAAGCGGACCTATCGCTCGTACGTCGATGGATCGAAGCGGGTATTCCAAGTCAACAGACGGTTATGCCTCTGCCGCCGCATGCTCAAGTTACGGAAGAGGATCGAGCCTTTTGGGCCTTTCGGCCGAGACGATCGATCGATCCGCCCGCGGTCGTGCAGGAGTCCCGAGTACGAACACCGATCGATCGATTTCTCCTTGCCAAGCTCGAGGAAAAGAACCTGACGTTTTCACCGGATGCCGAACCACATGCACTGGTGCGCCGCGCCTATTTGGATTTGATCGGTATCCCGCCCGAGCCAGCACAAGTCAAGGCGTTTTTAGAAGACACGAGCCCGGACGCTTATGAGCGATTGATCGACGAATTGCTCAAGTCGCGGCATTACGGAGAGCGATGGGGGCGGCACTGGCTCGATGCTGCCGGGTACGTCGATGGGAAACTGGACAACGATCTAGGGACGATGTATCCGAACCAAGGGATCTGGCGTTATCGCGATTATGTGATTCAGTCGTTCAACGAAGACAAACCATTCAATCAATTCCTGACCGAACAAATCGCGGGCGATGAAATGGTGGATTGGCGCAAGGCGGAATCCTTCGACGCTCGAACCCTATCGCTTCTGACGGCTACCGGCTTCTTGCGCAACGTCGACGACCATACCGACTTTCCCCAATACGGAATCGAGAAGCGATACGAAGTTGTCAACGAGACGCTCGATATGTTTTCGACCGCAGTTCTTGGACTGACCTTCGAATGTTGCCGTTGTCACAATCACAAGTACGATCCGCTGCCCCAGCGCGACTACTATCGTCTGATGGCATGTTTTGAGCCATCGCTCAACCCGCATGCGTGGACGCCTCCCAAAGACCGTTATCTGGCAGACGTTTCGCCTGCCCAACGAGCCGCGATCGATCAACGGAATCAGGAGATCGATAAAACCATCGCCGAGTTAGCTAAGAGTGACGCGATGGTGCGAACGCAAGCCCGCACGCGATTGTACGATGCACGGCTCGCAACTATCCCCGAGTCGATTCGCGCGGATGTGAGAGGGGCTATCGATGCGAAACCCGAACAACGCAGCGAGGTTCAAAAATACCTCGCCGATAAATTCACTGCGACGTTAACCATCACCGATCCCGATATCGATGCTGCGATGGACGATGCGGAGAAAGCGTCCCTGCAATCGAATGCCGACCAGCGAGCGAGTCTACCATCGCAGAAGAAAAGCTACGGAATCATTCAAGCGCTTTGGGATGTTGGCCCGCCGCCGGTATCGCACGTCCATCGCCGAGGCAACGTCAAAGCGCATGGAGTGCTGGTTCAAGCAGGATTTCCGGAGATTCTGCAGGCCAGAGAAGGCAAATTCGTCACCGCTCTCTCGGAGAAGCACGTTGGAGAAACGAGCGGACGCAGGAGAGCGCTCGCGGAGTGGATCACGGAACCTGACCATCCATTGACCTCGCGAGTCTTTGTGAACCGAGTGTGGCATCATCATTTCGGACGCGGGATCGTCGAGACCCTCGGGAACTTTGGGCGATCCGGGAGTATGCCAAGCCATCCGGAGTTGCTCGATTGGTTAGCCAACGACTTCCTTGCCAACGGTTGGAGTGTGAAACATCTGCATCGCCGCATCATGCTGTCGACTGCATATCGGCAATCGTCGCGGCAAACGGAGGACCGACTGACGGCGGGATCACACACCATCGACCCGGAGAATCGCTTGCTGTGGCGCATGAACTTGCGCAGGCTCGAATCGGAAATCGTCCGGGACTCGCTGCTAGCGGTATCGGGATTGCTGGATCGAACGGCGGGTGGGCCGCCGGTCGAGATCACCAATCCGGCTGATGGGCTTTCGGAACCCAAGCCAGCACCGACCGCGACCAGCCCCAACCGCCGGAGCATCTACTTGTTCGCACGCCGCGTGTATCCATTGAAGTTCATGGAGATCTTTGATGCACCGATCATGCCGGTGAACTGCACCCAGAGAATGAACTCAGCAACGGTGCTGCAGTCGCTGGCGCTCCTCAATAGCGAGTTCATGTTCGTTCAAGCCGAGAAGTTCGCAGCCCGTGTTCGCGAGTCGGCGGGACCGAGTAGCGAGCAACAAATCTCTCTCGCATTCCAACTGGCATACGCACGGCCGCCCACGAGCGATGAATTCGCCAAGAGCGTAGCGTTCTTAACCGAGCAGCAGCAGGGTTGGTTGTCGGCGGAAACCAATGAAGAGATAGCAGCGCAGAAAGCGCTGGTAGACCTATGTCACATGCTCCTGTCCTCGAACGAGTTCTTGTATGTGGAGTGAGCGAGAAGGAACCACTAATGAACACTGATGGACACTAATAGAAATCGGCGACGAAAAGTTGCTACGCCATGCGAATACAGTTACAAAACTTCGATTTTCCAAAATCAGTAGTAGTCCGACATTTTTCTAGCTACGACAAATGGTGAAGTGATTCGTTTTACAGCTGAAAGGTATCGGTCATGACTAATGAGACACAACATTTCGCGGAGCAGGGGTACGCATTGATGGGAGCAGCGTTTGAGGTCCATAATCAACTCGGAGGTGGACTGCTGGAGGAAATCTATCAACAGGCACTTGAGATCGAATGCGAGATGAGGTCGATTCCAATGGTGTCGCACCCTGAGCTCGCGGTGTTCTACAAGGATCGGCAGCTTCTGAAACGATACATACCTGATCTTGTTGCCTACAGTGGAATTGTCGTTGAGCTCAAGGCGGTTTCCTCCTTGTTGCCGGAACACGAGGCACAATTGATCAATTACATGCGGATTTCACGAAGCACGGTTGGTTACCTGATCAATTTTGGACCAATCGGAAAACTGGAATACAAGCGGTTCATTCTCTGAGACTTGCGTTACTGATGGAGTGTGCCGCTACGAAACGTTTGTGGGCACTCATGAAAGAAAATGGTAAGTCAGTGTTTTTCAAAACTATTTCGTTCGTCATTCTATCAGTGTTCATTAGCGTTCATTAGTGGTTTCCTCCAGTCGTTGGTTTCATCATGCATCATCCCCTGATCTCTCGACGAATGCTTCTTCAGTCGCTCGGAAGTGGTTTCGGATCGCTTGCCCTCGCGAGCATGCTACTCGCTGAGGATCATTCGCCGCGCGGGGCGCATACTCTCGCACCTCGACCAGGACATTTTCCGGGCAAGGCGAAAGCGGTCATTCAACTATGTCAAAACGGCGGTCCTTCGCAAATGGACCTGTTCGATCCCAAGCCGGAGCTGTCGAAACGAAACGGTGAACCGCATCCCGAGCAAGTCGAAGTCTTTCAACTGGGGAACAAGAACGTGCTCATGGGGACACCGTTCCAGTTTTCCAAACATGGTCAGTGCGGCATGGAGTTTTCGGAACTGATACCCAATCTCTCAGGTGTCGTGGACGAGTTGTGCCTGATTCGCTCGATGTACACCGAGAACAATAATCATCCGTTCGCGCTCAACATGCTGCAGACAGGGAAGACCTTCAACGGTCGACCTGCGATGGGTTCATGGATCGGTTATGCGTTGGGTACCGAGAATCAAGATCTCCCTTGCTATATCGTGCTCCGAGATCCTGGCGGATACAACACCTCGGGCAAAATGGTGTGGTCGAGCGGTTGGCTACCTGCGGTCTATCAAGGGACCGAGTTCAGTTCGTCCGGTTCGCCCGTGTTGCATTTGAGCCCCACGCGTTCGTCATCCTCGGAGGCTCAGGCGCGCTCGCGCCGTTTCTTGCAGGAATTGAACACGATGCATCGCGATCAGCATCCTGGCGAATCGGAGCTCGAGGCCCGCATCGAGAACTTTGAACTCGCAGCTCGGATGCAGTTGACCGCGACTCAATTGCTCGATCTGTCACAAGAGACCGAAGCGACTCGCAAGTTGTATGGTCTCGACAATCCAACGACGGCGGCGTACGGAACGCGGTGCTTGATGGCGAGGCGACTGGTGGAATCGGGTGTCCGGTTTGTTCAAGTCTTTCCGCCCCTCGATCCGTCGTTCCAACCGTGGGACAATCATTCGAACTTGAAGAACGATCTGCGCAAGATCTGCGGCTATATCGACCAACCGAGCGCGGCCCTCATCTCGGATCTGAAGCAGCGAGGGCTCCTCGATGACGTGATCGTGATGTGGACGGGTGAGTTCGGTCGCCTGCCGATCACCGAAGGGTCCGATGGTCGCGATCACAATCGTCACGCCTTCAGCACGATCATGGCGGGTGGCGGCTTCAAAGCCGGTCACATTCACGGAGCGACGGACGAGTTCGGATACAAGTCGGTCGAAAACCGCATCAGTGTTCCCGACTTGCACGCAACGATCCTAAATCAGTTGGGGATCGACCACACGAAACTGACCTTCACCCACAGCGGCCGCCCGGAGCGATTGACGGATCCCGAAGTCACCGGGGCAAGAGTTGTGAAGGAGATTTTGGTGTGAGTCTGACGACAACTAGTTTCAGCGATCGGCAAGAAGTTTGTTATCACTCACGGCGAAGTTCCAGTCTGACGCGAACAAGTGCGACGCATCCGACGCAGACTGTAAGTCGGCGGCGGTTTGTCCAGCATGTGTCGCAAGCGGTAGCTGGATTGGCGACGATGGCAGCTTGCGGAAGCGTTCCGTTAGGAGCAAGCGATCAGACAGCTCCGCGCTGGGAGATGATTAAAACCACATCGTTTCCGGGAATTGAGATCTCTCTTTCAAAACCAAGGCTGGTGGCTCGCAGTCGTGGATACCTATGGTTTCCCACGATGACGCGTCTTTCCGGGGGCGAACTGTTCGCGAATTTCTCGACGAATCTGGATGCGGTTGTCGCGGATCGGACAGCTTCCGCCAGTTGGTCTGCAGACGACGGCCTGACATGGAGCGAGC
>CAYXFO010000321.1:0-5330 GCA_964464255.1 uncultured Pirellula sp. | reverse complement strand
TCGCACAGAAGTTAGGGGTGCGGCAACTCGCCAACACGGCGTAGCGTGCACGCAATGCGCGAAAAACGATTTTCCTAAGCCCATCCGCCAACCCTTCTGGGAAGAAGGTCTGCAATGAGCGGTCGCGAAACCGCATATCGATGGCTATCTGACTCGCAAAACATCCCAAAAACCAGTCGATGACTCTGTCATTGCGAGTCGGTTCACCGCCAACATCGCGTCACAGCAATGCAAGCGTTCACTCGCAAATGCCTGCATACCAGAACGCAATGCATGTCCATGTTCTTCTATGCATGTCCTTGTTGTTTTGATGCATGTCCTTGTTGTTCTTTTTGTTGTTTTGCTATACTCGAGCGAGATGGTTGCCGTGGCGGCTTTTTTCATGAAATAGGTGTCGGTATGCGTTTGCATGGTTTGTTCGGTATCGCCCTTTGCGCGTTGGTATCTTGGAATGCGACTGCAAATGCCCAAGTATTCTGGGTTGGGGGCTATGGACCTGGGATCTACGCAAGCCGACTGCAACCCAACGGCGCGATGGATGCACCGCAATTGGTCGCGGAACAACCCAACCCGTCATTCTTCGCGATCCATCCCACCCTGAATGTGATCTATTCCGTCGCAGAGACCGCGCGATCGGATGCCAAGCAAGGAGCAGCCCTGGCTGCTTACCAATTCGATAACGCCGCCTATGCACGCGGCGAGTTTTCGCCCCTGAAACGTATCTCGCTGGAACCAGTCAATGGTGATGGACCATGCCATGTGACTCTCGATCGCGAAGGCAAATGGGCTGTGGTCTCGAATTACTCAAGCGGATCGGTGTCGCTCTTTCCGATCCAAGCCGATGGTTCGTTACAAACCGAATCGCATTCCATCTCTCACCAAGGGTCAGGTCCCAACGCATCGCGTCAAAAAGGAGCCCACGCCCACTGCGCAATGTTCGATCCCTCGAACCGATATGTCATGGTTGCAGACCTTGGGATCGATCGTGTGCAGATCTATCAAGTAGATTCCAACAAGAAACATTTAGTACCCGGTCCCCAACCATACCTCGATCTGCCACCCGGGAGTGGGCCACGCCATCTCGCCTTCCATCCATCAGGAGCTTTTGTATTCATCATCAACGAATTGGCGATGACGATGACAGCGGCTTCTTGGAACGCGGAAACAGGCCAAATGGCAATCATCAACACCGAAAGCACGATCCCTGAGGGGAAGCCAGTGCCGGGTGGGTCGACTGCCGAAGTCTTGGTTCATCCTTCAGGTCGTTTCGTATACGGAAGCAACCGCGGGCCCAATACCATCGCTCTGTTCGCGATCGATCCCAATAGCGGACGGATTCGGCGGATCGAGAATTTTGACACTCTGGGCAAGATCCCACGCAACTTTCGTATCTCTCCCGAGGGCGGTTTTCTCTTGGCTGAAAATCAAGAGAGCAATTCGATCTTCTCGTTCCGAATCGATACGGGCACGGGCTTTTTGAAGCCGACCGGCTTTTCGATCTCGACCACCAAGCCTGCTTGTATCAAATTCCTGGAACGCTAAGCGGGCGGATCTTCGACGCGTCTCGGCGAAGAGAACCCATGCCCGTCGCAAAGCCTCCTAGCCGATAGCGAACATTTTGCGGATAGGTTTATGTGTCGAGCACTTCGCGGATGACGTCCCCTTCGACGTTCGTCAAACGACGCTCGACGCCATCGTGCTCGAAGGTCAATCGTTCATGATCCAATCCCAACAGATGTAGGATCGTGGCGTTGAAATCGTAGAGGGGATGGACGTTTTCGACCGCCTTGACTCCGAGTTCATCGGTCGCGCCGTGACTGACCCCTGGTCGCACGCCTGCTCCCGTGAGCCAACAGGTAAAGCCGTCGGGGTTGTGGTCCCGGCCCTTGGCTCCTTTTTGAAAGAAGGGCATGCGCCCGAACTCGGTGCACCAGACAACAAGAGTATCTTCGAGCAGACCTCGCTGCCGAAGATCGCGAATGAGTGCGGCCACCGGCTGATCGAGGATGGACGCATGCACATCGTATTGAGCCTTGAGATCGCTGTGACCATCCCAATTGAGTTTGCCCGCACTCGCATACGCGCCGTTGAATAGCTGCACAAAACGTACCCCTTTCTCGATCAAGCGTCGCGCTAGGATACAGTTGCGAGCGAACAATGCTTTGTCTTTATTATTCGTATCATCCGCACCATAATCGCGGAGAACATGGTCCGGTTCAGAACTCAAATCGCTGATCTCAGGAACGCTTAACTGCATGCGGGCCGCGAGTTCATAACTGGCGATGCGGGCAGCCAAGAGCGAATCGCCCGGGTTCTGTTCGAGATGCCTTGTGTTCATTCGATCGAGCAAACGCCGCGCTGATTGATCGGCTGAGGCTGACACACCTGGTGCATTCAAATGCCTAATCGGGTCGCGAGCACTGAAGGGAGTTCCCTGAAATGCAGCGGGCAAGAAACCGGATCCCCAATTGTTGGAACCGTTTTGGGGAACCCCTCGCGGATCGGGGATCGCAACATACGCTGGGAGGTTATTGCATTCGCTCCCGAGCGCATAGGTCACCCATGCACCGAGACTTGGAAAGCCATCGAGATTGAAGCCGGTCGATAGAAAGTTCTCAGCGGGGCCGTGCGTGTTCGATTTGCTCGTGAGGGAATGCACGAACGCGATGTCGTCGGTCAGTTCCGCTAGGTGGGGAATGAGATCGCTGACCCATTTGCCTGTCTGGCCTCGTTGGCGGAATGCATACTGAGGACGCGCTAGATTGCCCGCCGGGCCTTGAAACGTCACCGATGGGCCACCTGGCAAAGGTTGGTCGTCCCATTCGATCAGCTTGGGCTTGTAGTCCCATGTTTCCAATTGACTGACCGCGCCAGCGCAAAACACCACGATAACTCGTTGGGCTTTCGCGGGGAAATGGCTGGGGCGAGGCGCATAGGGATTAGCGGGATCAACGATGGGGGAGTCGCTTGTTGAACCGCTTGTTGAATCACCGGGTTGCAAACCCATCAGACCATCGCGCTGCAGCAGGCTGACCAGTGCCATCGAACCCAACGAAGTTGCAGCATCTTGCAGGAAACGCCTGCGATCGAGGAGCGGATGGAATAGGGAATGCAAGTTCATCAGGTTCGTTTCGTCTCCATCACGGCAGGAATAAAAACTCGCTGCTATTGAACAGACTGCGGCACAGAACCGCTAGCCCATGATTATGAACCTCGGGGATCGCTTCAACGACTTCATCTTCGCGAGCAGATCGGGCCAAGGCCAAACGATACGCGGTCCGGATTTGCGATGGGATATCGTCCCCCGCGAGAGATCGCACGCGCTGGGCAAAGGCTTCGGATTGCTCCAGCGTGAATACACTGTTGAAAAGATTTAAGGCTTGAATCGGAGTGGTCGATACGCGGCGCGCCGCGGCGCTCTGGCCAGCATCGGGGCAATCGAATGCCCCAAAGACCGCTTCTCGTTCGCGACGAACTTTGTGGGCATACACCATCCGTCGCAATCCCTCATCCCGATAACTTTCCACCGGACGAAAGCCGCTCAGCCCACCGCGAAGATCAAAGAGATCAAACCCGCGTCCGTGCATCTTCAGAATGAGTCGTCCACTGACCGACAACATCGCATCTCGGATCGATTCCGATTCCATACGGCGACGAGGGTAACGCCACAACCATTTGGCATCGGCGTCGATCCGGAGCGCATCGGCTCGCGGTGAACTCGATTGCCGATAAGCCCGCGATAGAACGATTTGCTTGTGCAGCCACTTCATCGACCATCGCGACTGATCCCACCACTGCCTCGCGAGCCAATCGAGCAACTCGGGATGGCTGGGAAGTGAACCATTGAGCCCGAAGTCGTTGGGGGTCGAAACCAACCCTGCTCCGAAATGCCCATGCCATATTCGGTTCACCATGACGCGTGCGGTGAGAGAATTGTCGGGTGATGCAATCCAATCGGCGAGGACCGTACGCCGCTGCTGTTCCATGGAATCCTGCTCCAAAACCATCGCGCCCAGAAACCCCGGAACAGCGGGAGAGACAGCGTCGCGAGGTTGTTCAGGATCCCCGCGATAGAGAACATGGATCGCATCGGGTTTGCGAAAGATCCCAGCGAACGCTTTCTGCGCATCAGTAGCCGCGTTGCGGCGATGGATCAAGTCTTTGCGTTCTCGCTCGAGTCGATTGGCCGTTTCCTGGTCTTCGAAACCCAAGCCGATATAGGCGGATACACTGCTCGGGTTGTCGGAGGATTGGCCCGCATTGCCATCGCGATAGGGTTGGCGATCCATCGACCCAGCGATCACCGACCAATGACCGTCGGTATCTTCCAGTTCGATTTGATACTCGATCGGCAGTCGATCGGTGAATTGCGACTCACGATCACGTCCCCACACGATTCGAGAGACGATCTCCGGTTTTGGAAACTCCAAAGTCAGCATCCCTTTGCCGATGTCGCTGGACATCCAACTCCGCTGATTTCCATAGCGTCCATCATTGACGTATCGAAGGTCATGCCGATCAGCGACGACCGTATCTCCCGAGGATGTCACAGTCGCGCCATTGCTCGCGAGTGCGATATTGATCCCGTCGGTATTGATAACTTCAAGTTCATCGATGCACGGTTCCAGGTTGTTGGTGGCTTGGATCGACATCCGCAATCGCTTGGCGAGTGTAGGTGCAATCTTCTCCTGATTTTGTTTCGCGTTCACTGGAGAGCGTCGCAATCCTTCGACAGCGAGGAGTCGCATCGCGCTGGCAGATTCGCCAGCGGAGACGCGATAGGCTGTGGCGAGCCGATCTTGGAACTGCCCCTCGCGATCGCGGCCCCAAACGATCTTGGAGATGCGCGTAGGTTCGGGGAGTTCGAGCAGAACCCATCCTCGGCCGTTTGTATCCGACATCCAACTGTGCGAGTTGCCATAGAGTCCATCGTTGATATGGGAAAGCCGATGGCGGTCTGACTCGCGGCTTCCGGATGCGGTGGCCTGGGTACCCAATGTAGCCAATGCTACATTTTGCGGCGTTGCTTCATCGGTCCAAACCTCGAGTTCATCGATGCAGGGTTCGATCTTGCCCAGCGAAGGATGCAGGTTTGCATCAAAGATCTCGAGGCGAATCCACTTTGCGGGTAGAGGTTCAAATACAACCTCATTGCGTACGGCGTTGGGAGGGGATGGATCGGGAGGGTTCGGGTCAGCGATCGGTTCGAGGCGACTTAACTGGTCGTCGATGTTTTGCAGACTCACTGTCAGGGATTCGACCTCTTGTTTCAGCGATTCCGATCGAGGCGTGGAAACGATGCGATCGCCATACTCGACACCGGCGACGAA
>CAYXFO010000320.1:0-5330 GCA_964464255.1 uncultured Pirellula sp. | reverse complement strand
GGGTCGGTCCTCCCCATGAACCGTCAGCATTTTGGCTCTCGGCCAGAAACGCGATCCCTCGTTCGATGCAGGATTCCAGTTCCAACTTCGATGGGGTGCTAACCGGTGAGGGCTCTGGCCCGGTCTCTGCCAAGGGCCGCTTTGGCTCCTGGGCAACAACCATGCTCGCGACAAAGATCGCCAAGCATCCGGCCGAGCGAATCCCACGGATTGATACCCAGAAAATAGTACGGTGGGTTTTCATTATTTCTTGGAACCGTCTGAATCGACGAGTTTGTCGTCTGTGGATAGTCCGCTGACGATCTCGGTTCGATCGCCGGAAACAATTCCCCGTTC
The DNA here is from genome assembly GCA_964464255.1 of uncultured Pirellula sp. Lineage (GTDB taxonomy): Bacteria > Planctomycetota > Planctomycetia > Pirellulales > Pirellulaceae > JBKCUI01. The sequence continues at coordinate 4,994 of CAYXFO010000320.1, read as the reverse complement.
GACGGTCCGTTTCTCCGGTTTGGACTCAGCGTTCAGGACCAAAACGTAGCTGACCTCATCGTTGTCGGCATCTTGATGCAGCAGGCGGTTTGGCACGGTGATCGCTTTGGGATTGAAATAGGCGACCCATTTCGCGCGGCCGGTCATTCCTGCAACTGCCTTCTTCGGCGTTTCGCCTTGCAGTTCCAATTGAACCGGGAAGTTGCCATCGGCCCCTGGGATCGAGGAAACGCTCTGGACTTTGGCATCCAATTTCATTTTCGGGAACGCGGTGGGAACCACACTCGCTGCACCGCCACTGGTCGCGTATCCCAACTCAGCCTCGGGAATCGATCCAAAGAAATGAAGCGAGCCGGGGCGAACAACGGTCATGAATATCTCGTTGGGTGCAACCATTCCGTGCGGACGCAATTTAGCATTCATCTCGGCAATATTTGCAAATCGGCCATCGGTGGACTTGCCGTAGTAAACCACGCCGTCGTGGGGAGCTTCGACTCGGAACTTCTTCAAGTCCGCGCGCAGTTCATCGAGATCGCGCGATGCCTTTTCAAAATCCATGTGCTGCTTCTTGAGAGCGATGCGCCGTTTCTCAAGGATTAACGGACGAGTCATCTTGAATTGCTCAAACGCGATTTCCGCCAATCGATGTTGCGATTGCTCTTGGATCTTGGAACGAGGCAAATTGAGATCCACCGAGCGTTGATGATTGAGTTCCTCGCGCTCCAGTGCGAATCGCGATCGTTCCAAATCATCCTTAGCTCGCCTGAGCACAATCTCTTCCGACTCTTCGGTGAGGTCATCCGCATTGTACATCTTTTCGAGTTGTCGAACTTCTTCTGCGGTGTAGTCAAGATAATCTCGCATCGACTTAAGCGACTGCTCAACGGACCGCTCGTTCATCGGGAACTCGCGATCGTTGAAGAATGCGAAATCCTCGTCGGCACGATTCTTGGCCAACTCTGCAAACTCCTCATCGAGCGGATCGCGTGCTTGTGCAATTTGGTGCTCTCGCTCCGCTTCTTCTAGATTCAGTTTCTGCAGATTGAGGGAGTGCTCCATCTGTACCAGTTGTTCCTTGGCATCTTGGGCATCGAATTCGACCAGAACGTCTCCCGCTCGGACTGTGGCGCCGTGCTCTACCGCTTTGAGAACTTTCAAGCTCAAACTCGTTTTGAGCGTCACGCTCACTTCCGTGGAGGAAGCGGGAGCGAAGTAGCCAGTCATCGCGATGGTCTTTTGAACAGGACCGACTTCAGGCTGAATGCTGGTTGGCGCTGGTTCCTGGCCATGCCCGCTCGCGGCAACAAGCAAGCATGACATTGCCGGAAGGATAACACGAAATACAAAGTGATTGAAACGTCGCAGCATTGAACCGCCCCCACAATCGTTCGATGAAAAAAAGACTCTAGGCTTGGGAAACCTCGCCCCAATCTTAGGTTAAGAGGCTGACAGTGTGGATCTGAGGAGATCGAGCATCCCGTTTTTTTCGGATTATGCCGTTTTGTCCGTCAGATCCGGAAAGGGGTGCAACCTGTATGGGTTTCGCGTACACTGATCACAACGATTAAGCGGTTTATCCCCCTCTCCCAATCCCATCTCCCAATCCCACTGTGTGACCATGCATCCATCATCCCGTCGCCGTTTTTTGGAAACTTCCATGCTCACCACGGCTGCGATCCTGGCAGCCAAGTCTCGCGCCGTAGTGGCCAGCGAGCAAGATCCTCCCACCTCTTTTGGACCGAATGATACGATCCAGGTTGCCGTCGTTGGCGCTGGCGGTCGCGGGCAGTCGCACATCGACGGTTTTGCTGGAAAGCCTGGGACGGTTGTCACGCATATCTGTGACTGCGATGAATCCCATGGACAGCGAAGCTGCGAATCTGCTGCTGAAAAGCAAGGCGGACGCAAGCCTGTCTGGGTCAAAGACATTCGCAAGCTCCTTGAGGACCCATCGATCAACGCGGTTTCGATTGCCACTCCTAATCATTGGCACGCCCTGGGCGCTATCTGGGCCGTTCAAGCCGGTAAAGATGTCTATGTCGAAAAGCCGGTATCGCACAACGTGCTTGAAGGTCGACGCGCAGTACAAGCTGCAAGAAAACACAATCGGATGGTGCAAACCGGAACGCAAAGCCGTTCGAATCCCGGCATGCGAGAAGCGATGGAGTTCATTCACTCAGGTGGAATCGGGGAGGTCCAAGTTTCCAGGGGCCTGTGCTACAAGCCGAGACCCTCAATTGGTCCGAGAGGAGTCTACGAAGTTCCCAAGGAAGTGGACTACGATCTTTGGTCCGGCCCCGCGCGGATTCTGCCTTTGACCCGAAAACGATTTCACTACGATTGGCACTGGCAGTGGGAGTACGGTAACGGTGATCTCGGCAACCAAGGGATCCACCAAATGGACTTGTGCCGCTGGGCACTCGGGGAAGACCGCCTAAGCGATCGCGTATGGTCCTTCGGCGGACGATTTGGATATGAAGATGCCGGAGAAACTGCGAATACTCAGATCGTTGTCCATGACTACGGTCCACGAAAATTGATCTTCGAAGTTCGAGGCTTGGAAACCCCAGAATACAAAGGTGCCAAAGTCGGCATCATTGTGGAAGGGAGTAAGGGGTATCTGGTGATGACATCCTATGCCAGCGGAACGGCCTTCGACTTGGATGGTAAACCGATCAAGCAGTTCCAAGGTGGAGGTGACGATCGCCACTACAAAAACTTTACCGACGCCATGCGAGCCCGAGATCACAAGATCCTCAACGCCGACATCGAAGATGGTCACTTATCAAGTGCCTTGTGCCACCTTGGAAATATCTCGTTGCGATTGGGCGGATCCATTCCTTCTGCGGATGTCATCGCTGCTTTGCGAGATGGGGGTGGAGATTCCGTAGTGGAGGATTCTTGGCTACGAACGGCAGAGCATTTGGCTGCCAACAAGGTCGAGAATTATCAAGTGCAGATGGGCTTGCACTTGCAAGTCGATCCCGTTTCCGAATCGTTCCTCGGAAACAATCCTCCCAACGAATGGTTGACTCGCGAATACCGAGCACCTTACACAATCCCGTCCGAGTCGGCGGTCTAAATTGATGAACAATCCATCGCTTGCTCAGCGTTTGCTGGAATGGGTGAACGACCCAAGTTATCGTCCATCCAAGCCGCGAGCGATTCAACGGGAATGGAAGCTCTCGGACGATGAGTACCGGGAGCTTCGAAGAACCATCAAATCTCTCGTGAAGGCCGGTTTGCTGGAGTTCGGCTCCAATCATCTGGTTTACGCTCCCAAGGCCGCAACGAGCCCCGTCCAACGAACGGTCCCAACCAACGAGATCGCTTTCCCGGAAGTTTTGTCACCCGAAGCTGCGCAGTTGGAAACAACTTCGACGGGAGATGGTTCCTCCATTTCTTCGCAGCACATTCCTTCGGAGTCCATTTCTAACAACTCGACTTCTTCCAAGTCGAAGCGGGAATCCAACCGGATTGTCGGTATCTTCCGCAAATCTTTTAGCGAGGCATATGGCTTTGTCGAAGTCCCGCGCGGGACCGGCATTGCGATGCCTGATGTCTTCATTCCTCCATCGTGCACGAAGAATGCGATGGATGGGGATACCGTCGCGGTGCGAGTTCGGGAACGCCGGGGAAAGTTCGAAGGAGAGGTCGTCGAAGTGATTGCTCGCGCTCGGCGCGAGTTTACGGGAACTTTCCTGACCGAAAATGGTAAGTCCTTTGTCTGGATCGATGGCGCGAAACTCGATAGCCCAGTCGATGTTGGCGACATTCGTGGTCTACCGCTGGAGACCAACGACAAAGTGATCGTGGAGATGGTCCGTTATCCCGATGACTTTCATCCCGGCGAAGCAGTGATCTTGAAAGTGCTTGGGAGTCTCAAGAATCCGGCCGTCGACACGTTGGCAGTGATTCATCAGTACGGTCTTCCCGAAGAATTTCCAAACGACGTCATCGAAGACGCCAGAGCCCAAGCGGATCGCTTCAACGAGGATGTCATCCCGCCGGAGCGAAGGGATCTGACGGCCGTCCCCACGTTGACGATCGACCCGGTGGATGCTCGCGACTTCGATGATGCGATATCGCTCAGCCGTAATGAAAAAGGGAACTGGGAACTGCTCGTCCATATCGCCGATGTGGCTTTTTTCGTTCCTGTTGGTACAAAGCTCGACGACGAAGCGCAGAAACGGGGAAACAGCGTCTATCTCCCTGATCGCGTGATCCCGATGTTGCCGGAAACGATCAGCAACCATCTCGCCTCGCTGCAGCCCGATCGACGACGGTTGGCAAAAACTGTCCATATGGAGTACTCTCCCGATGGAGTCCTGCTGCACAACGAAGTCTACAACAGCGTGATTCGCAACGCTCATCGATTCAATTACGAGCAGATCGACCAGTATTTGGAAAATCGCGAACCTTGGCGAGAGCGGCTAGCCCCGGCTATTTTTGATTTGGTCGCCAACATGCACGCGCTGGCGATGGTTCTAAGGAGCAACCGCAAGCGAGACGGCAGCATCGAGTTGACGATCCCTGAAGTCAAGATCGACCTCGACCGATTGGGTAAAGTCAAAGGAGCCCACGTGGTAGCTTATACGGAAAGCCACCAGATCATCGAGGAGTTCATGCTCGCGGCAAATCAAGCCGTCGCCAAGTGGCTCGATTCTCTTCAGTTGCCTTTCTTGCGACGTGCGCATGCTCCGCCGGATCGCTTAAAGATGCGGCGATTGACGGAATTCATGAAGGCACTCGGGCTTTATACAGAGGACATGCAGGACCGCTTCGAGATACAGCGAGTGGTCGATAGTGTAAAAGGACAAACAACCGAGTACGCCGTGAACTTTGCAATCCTGAAGAGCATGAGCAAAGCTGTGTATCAGTGCGAATTCGAGCGGCATTACGCGCTCAACATGTCCCACTACTGTCACTTCACCAGCCCCATTCGACGCTATCCGGACTTGGTGGTTCACCGCATCGTCGAGAAACTCATTCAC
>CAYXFO010000319.1:0-5347 GCA_964464255.1 uncultured Pirellula sp. | reverse complement strand
CGGCAGCAACGACCGGATTCTTGTCGTGGTCCAGTGGTCGGGCGGAAACGATGGTCTGAACACCGTTGTCCCATATCGCAACGATGATTATGCCAAGGCGCGTCCCAAATTGAAGATCGAATCGTCGAGTGTGATCAAGTTGGACGACGATCTTGGGCTTCACCCATCCCTCAAGTCGCTCGACACGATGCTCGAGTCGGGACGAATGTCAATTATTCAAGGAGTCGGGTACCCATCCCCCAATCGCTCTCACTTTGAATCCATGGATATCTGGCACTCCTGTACTTATAAACATGATCGGGTCGGTTCGGGATGGTTGGGCCGGTATCTGTCAGAGACCAATACGACTGCCGCCAAACAAGCCTCCGACGCATTGGGGTTGCATATCGGGAGTGAACCGTTGCCGCTCGCACTCAATGAACGAAGTGTGCAGATCCCATCCATTGCTTCGATCGAACAGATGCGTCTCAAGGGATCCAAGTGGCAGCGAGAGAGTACATCTACGGCCACCTCCGATGACTCGGGACTGTTGGGCTTTGTATCCACCAGCGCACAGGCTGCACTGGCAGCCAGCGAGAGACTCGAATCCGCCTTATCGACCCCGGACGCTTCTGGCGATTTTCCGGAGACCCCCTTGGGAGAAAAACTGCGCATCATCTCGCGGTTGATCCACGCTGGCTTGGGAACTCGCATCTACTACGTCACGCACGATGGGTTTGACACGCACGCGAATCAATTGGATGTGCATGCGTCGTTGCTAAGGCAATGGTCGGATGCCGTAGCAGCGTTTAGCCGATCACTGGAACGAGGTGGACAGCGCGATCGAGTGCTGGTCATGACCTTCAGCGAGTTTGGCCGTCGCGTAGCGGAGAACGCCAGCCTCGGGACTGATCATGGCGCCGCGGCTCCCATGTTCTTCACGGGGCCTGTTTTCGCTTCGCAACGGATCGGCGAACTGCCCAGCTTGACCGACCTGGACGATGGAGACTTGAAATTTCATACTGATTTCCGAGATGTTTATTCGGTCGTCATCGATGATTGGCTGGGGGGGGCTTCATCCAAGGCGCTCGGGCCAGCATTTCAGCGATCGAAAACCACGCTCTCGCTTTTTCGTAGCTGATTAGCTTCGCACCTCGACAATAGGAGGTACCAAGGGAATGTTGCTGTACGCAAGCGATTGGTTTGAAAAGCATGACACGGGGAGCCATCCCGAGTGCATTGCGAGGATTCAAAATGTAAATCGCATGCTCGAGGATAAGGGGTGGTTCCGGTCATGCACCCGTCCGAGTTGGATGGCAGCGACGATGGACCGTTGCCAACTCAATCACACAGCCAGCTATCTTGAGCAAATCCACGAATGGTGTGTTGAGAATGCAGGACGCATCGAGGCGGATACCGTGGTATCTACCGGATCCTGGGATGCTACCATGCTGGGAGTGGGTGCTGCGTGCGATGCCGTGGAACGGATCGCGCGCGGCGAGGATCGCAACGCATTCTGCGCGATCCGACCGCCGGGACATCACGCTTTGACCGACGCGCCGATGGGTTTCTGCTTGGTCAATCATGTCGCCGTTGCAGCGCGACGTGCCCAGTCAGTCGGATTGCAACGCGTCTTGATCGTCGATTGGGATGTGCATCACGGCAACGGCACGCAGGCTTCGTTTTGGACCGATCCCGACGTCGGGTTTCTTTCGATTCATCGTTTTCCGTTCTACCCGGGCACGGGCACGAAGGACGAGACGGGAGCGGGTGCCGGGGCAGGCTGTACCGTGAATATCCCTGTTGCGGCCGATACTCCCGCACGCGAATTCCTCAATCGCTTGATCGATGCAACGGAAGCGTTTGCTGAACGGCTTCGGCCGGATCTGATTCTATTGAGCGCAGGCTTCGATGCGCATGTCGCCGATCCGGTTGGAGGCTTGACACTCGAGAGCGAACACTATGAGCAAGCTGGAGCATGGATCGCTGATTTGGCTCGTCGGCATTGCAAGGGACGATTGGTATCGCTGCTCGAGGGTGGCTATCACCTCGATCGCATGCCTGAGAGTGTCGATGCTCATTTGCGAGGTTTGACCAGCATCGGCGTCTAGTTGTTGGCCATCTTCGCGAGTACTCTTTCCGCAGCAGCGATTGTCAGTTCAATATCCTCTTGCGTATGACAGTTGGAAAAGAAGAGGGCTTCGAACTGACTGCAGGGCATGTAGACACCGTTCTCGATAAGGCCCCAGAAATAGTCCGAGAAGCGTTTGCGACTGCAACGATCTGCCGAGGGCCAGTCGACGACCTCTGCTTCACTGAAGAACAGAGTCATCATGCTCCCGACCCGCTGCATTCGGGCAGGGATGCCCGCCCGCTTAGCTGCGTTTTCGAGGCCTGCTCCGAGCTGCGCTCCGAGGTTTTCCAATTGTTGGTATGGTGGTTCATCGCGCAGAATCTCGAGCGTCCTCGCTCCTGCGGCGGTTGCCAAAGGATTTCCTGCCAGAGTACCCGCTTGATAGATTTTCCCGGCCGGCATGACTTGATCCATGATCCCGGCTTTTCCACCGTAGGCAGCGAGGGGAAGTCCGCCGCCGACTATTTTTCCGAGAGTTGTCATGTCCGGTTCGATACCGAAGAGGCTCTGTGCGCCGCCGTAGGCAACGCGAAACCCAGTCATGACTTCGTCGAAGATGAGAACCGATCCATGTTTGGAGGTTTCTCGGCGCAGCGTCTCAAGGAAAATCTTCGTGGGAATCACAGTACCCATGTTCCCGACGATCGGTTCGAGAATGACGGCCGCGATCTTTTCACCGTGCGAGCCGAATGCACGAACGACTGCATCGGCATCGTTGTAATTGAGAACGATCGTATCGGAGCTGACACCGGGAGTAACTCCGGGTGAATCGGGAACACCCAACGTTGCTGCGGCAGAGCCGGCAGCTACGAGGAGCGAGTCGACGTGTCCATGGTAGCATCCTGAGAATTTCACGATTCCGGATCGGCCGGTAACACCGCGAGCGACTCGGATCGCGCTCATCGTGGCTTCGGTGCCGCTGTTGACCAGCCGAACTCGTTCGATGCTCGGGACCGCCCGCAGAATCAATTCGGCCAAACGGGATTCGTTTTCCGTGGGTGCGCCGTAGGAAGTGCCTTTTTCTGCAGCGCGTTGGATCGCCTCGATAACACGCGGGGCTGCATGCCCTAGGATCATTGGCCCCCAGGACCCGATGTAATCGAGGTATCGATTCCCGTCGATATCGAACAAGTACTGGCCACGCGCTCGTTCGATGAAGAGCGGGTGTCCGCCAACGGCCCCAAAGGCTCGCGCAGGGGAGTTCACGCCACCGGGGATCAGTTGTGTCGCACGCTCGAACGCTGCGCAGCTTTTGGCCAGACTTGGCAATCTTGGTTCCATATCTATATCTACTTCGCTACCAACGTTTGTTTCGCTACCAACCCATCACCATATTGGACTCAATCACCCGCTTGGCTTTATCGAGGTCGGAACCGGTTTCCGACATATAGAGTCGAATTGCCTGAAGCTTGTCCCCCGAAGATTTCGATAGGCAATCGCGAGCGACCGAACAGATGTCGACCGAAGCGCCAGCGACCCCGAGCGCCCCTTTGGAGATGACCCAGGTATCACGCGGTCGACGAGTGATACGACGCACCGCATCATGAGGATACGCATCGGAGCATACCCCACGTGCTGCCTGTTCGTCGGGTGCCCATGTTATGATGATGTGAGAGTCGGTTTCAATTTCAAAAAGTGGCATAAATCCAGATGCTCGAAATAAAGCGGATCCGCGTCGTTTCCCCGATTTCTTGCGTAAAATTGTAATCGACCGCCGCCGGATACCGAACACCCCACCATCCCCTTACCGCTGAATTGAGTTAGGAATCACGGATGACTTCATCCCCATGGACCAATCGCTTTCTCGTCCTCTTGCTGATCGCGTTGCCCATGATTCCGATTTTTTCGGATGTTTTTTATCCTTCAAGTTATGCGAAATGGCTATTGGCAAGCGCAGCGAATCAATACGACCGAGGAGAGGTCGAAAAGGCGCAGGGGCTTTTGCGCCGGTCTTATGATCTTTGGCCCGAGATCGCACGCGATGCAAATTTCTGGCAACAGCTTGGTCGTATCGAATTATCGCCTGACAGTCCGGTCTCTAGCGACTCGACATGGCTGAGCATTGTACGGAAGATTCCGGAATCCGAGCAAAGAGCCAACGCGGCAGCCGAGGTGGCTTCGCTGATGCTCGAACGCAAAATGTATCCGAATGCACTCTCCGTGCTGAAAGAGTTCTTCCCAGCGCCCGAGCGGCGGAGTCATCGCCAAAACAACTTGATTGCATACGCGCGCGCTTTGGCGAAGCAAGACTTGGATGAAGCTCTCGTGGAAGTCGACCTCGCGCTGCGAAGCTTGGAAAATGAATCATTTCTGGATACCAAGGCCTGGATCCTTCACCAGATGGGACGGAATGACGAAGCCCTCGAAGTGATCGATCGCAGTATCGAAATGCACATGGAAACTCTTCGCAGCCTTTCTGCGTTCGCCGCGGTTCTCGAGACCATGCAAGAGATGTTGCGAGAAAGGGAAAAAAGCGAATCGACCTCGGAGTCGCCGAACCCGTCACAGTCAACGCCGCGAAAAGCAATCGAAAAAGAAGGCGTTGGCTGGGCTCATCAAAAACTGGTTGAAAAGTATACTTGGAGCACTCGAATGGACGTCGAGTACCAGATCATGGCGACGCTTAGATTCCACCGACTCCGGATTTTAGAGGCGTTGCACCTGACCAACCGAGCAGAGGAAGACTCGCGTTGGCTGGAAGCTTTTGCCCCAAAACCCTGGGATTCCTTGGATTAAACTCCTTCTAGTGCAACCGAAGGTTTCTTCACGATCCATCGATTGCTCGGATTCCGTGAATTCCAATGACTCTCGCGTTGACTCGCCCTGTCCTATTCTCGATAATCTTTGCTCATGTGCTGTAGTACCACAGCTTGTTTAGCCGCATCAAACGAGACGTACGATGATGGGGATTCATTCAAGGTGTCGGTCTTCGGTTGGGTTCCGGCGTCTCGCGAGGGATGGCCGTTGCAAAGTTGGTGAGTCCTCTGCAACAAGGGGACGTGTTGATTTCAGGGGTTTGGTTCAGTGACGAATATTTATGTTGGTAATTTGTCCTTCAAAGCGACTGAGGACGAAATCAAGCAAGCGTTTTCTCAATACGGCAAGGTGGCGCGAGTGAGCATCATCGTTGACCGTGAGACGAATCGTTCGCGAGGGTTTGCATTTGTTGAAATGCCCGATAGTCAAGAAGCGCAAGCCGCGATCGACGGCTTGAACAATCAGGAACTCGCTGGT
>CAYXFO010000318.1:0-5395 GCA_964464255.1 uncultured Pirellula sp. | reverse complement strand
CCCGAAACGTAAGTGAGGGATAGACTTACGTCGCTCGCGACGTCTTCCCTCGCGTGTCCCTCGCTCACGCGTCGGGTTATGAAAAACCTAGAGAAATCAGCGTTTCACGGACTTAAAAGAGCCAAAAGCGCAACTTCGAAGAGCGTGAGAGAGGGAGGGATGATAGCGAATTAACTTGGACCGTTAGGATACATTCACTTGGTGCCTCTCAGCAAGAAACTGGGGTTGGCCGATTCCAGCCTATGGGTTTCGAACTGCTGGTTCCCTCTGGAGATTTGGATCATCCAGAGTTGTGGCTCCGAGAGGCGTTGTTGCAGGAACCAATGCTGCAGAGCGACGACGTTTTCCATGCTTGCTACATTGGCTACGAGCGAGCCGCCTGGTTTGAGATGAGGCCAGGACTGGGCAACCAGATCGGTGACCCAGCGGCCGGTTCCTCCGATGAAGATCGCGTCGGGATCGGGGAGCTTCTCCCAAGCCGAGGGCGCTTCGCCGAGAACCGGGATGAAGTTCTTGACCTGAAACAGCTTGGCGTTCTCGATCATCAGTCCGTAATCTTCAGCATCCATTTCGATCGCATAAACCTTTCCTTGGTGAGCGATCTGTGCTGCTTCGATAGCGACCGACCCGCTTCCGGCACCGATATCCCATACGATGGAAGCGGGGCGGATATGCAACTCGCTCAGCGCGATGGCACGTATTTCCGACGGAGTCAACAGACCGCGTTTGGGCTTGCTCTGCCGGAAGGCTTCATCGGGGTTGCCAAACAACCTTTTTGTCGACCAGCCCGAAGGGCGATCGGGAGCGCCGGGTACTCGGATGAAGATCATGACGTTCAAAGGTGCGAATCGCTGTTGAACGACCTCGGCCAATGTTGCGCGGGTTACTCGTTCGTCGGGTGCCCCTAGATTCTCGCAAACATACGCAATGAAGTAATCGATCCCGTGTGCGATCAAAACTTCTGCTAGCTTCGGAGGAGGCAACTCCTCCGAAGTGAAGAGTCCGACTTTCTCAGCGGTACGAATTCTCTCGATCACGCGATCGATCGGTTGGGTGGCCAGGTTGGTCAAGTACGCTTCGTCCCAACTCTCTTTCACGCGAGCGAATGCCAATTGCATGCTGCTGACATGGGGCACCACTTCGAATCGATCTTTTCCTAGTCGATCGCACAGGAACCTTGCGGTACCGTAAAAGAGAGGATCGCCACTTGCGAGGACGACTGCTCCGTCGTCAGCTCTATCGAGCAGATGTGCGAGTTGATCGAGATCAGAACCTGTTGTCTCGCGCAGACCGGAGTACTCTGGAAACTTCGCCAGCAAGTTCGATGGGCCGATCAAGCATGGCGCTCGGTGAATCAAATCGCAAGCTTGCTGCGTCAAGCCTCGCGCGCCATCGTCTCCGATTCCAATAATCGTAATTCGGTTTTTCACAGGGAATTTTTCACAGGGAATTCAGTCTCCTACGTAGCCGCGCAACATCTTCTTACAGTTACAGCGGCGCGGCTAGAGGAAATCGAACAGATTCATTCGATTGGAGCCAGCGAGAAGTTGCAGGCTTGCTTCGTAGGCGACTTGTCGACCCGTCAGTTCGGTGATGGTCGCGGCGAGGTCGGCATCGAGCAGTTGTGATTCTCTGGCGACAAGATCATTGTTTCGGTCTTCATGATTTTGCTTGAGGTCATCGATCTGTTGCAGGGAAATACCCAGCGATCCTCGCGAGGAGGTCATTCGATCGAGGTCTTCGTCGAACAGTTGCGAGGCTCGGGAGATTTCACCAAGATCACCACTCCGCACCGCTTCGCGAAAACGGAGCAGGGAATTGAAGACCCCCCTAACCTCCTGAGGGTTGCGATCCACTCCGACCAATTGGGAATTGGAAGGGGTGAATGAACCGGTTGCACTGCTTTGTCCTGGAGGGATCAGCCCAAGATCCCACGCGGTTTCCGCCCCGCTAAGCGCGAATACGGCTATCGGTTGCGGATCGGGGGTTCCAGGTGCCGCAAGGACCGAGGACAACGTGATTCCATTGCCTGTACTGTTCAGGGAAGCGGTGATTTTGGTTGCGGCATCCTGGTTCGAAACGTGATTGTTCACGCGGTCCAATACATCTTGAATGGTGATACTTCCGCTCAAATCGATCGAGAATTGAGTCCCATCGTTTTTTCGGATCGCAATTTCGCCTCCGTTGGCTGTGTTCACGCCGCGACCGTAGTTGAATTGATCCAGGCGCGTGGCGTTGGTCAGGGTCCGAATCCCTAGACGTGTTGCGAGCAGTCCACCGCTTTCACCGATGGAGAAATCGGTCCCGCTTTCGGTGGAGCGGAATCGAATATTTCTACCATCAGGAGTGATCTCCGGCACAATAGCTGCACCAGACCGCCGAACCTCATTGAAGACATCTTCGATCGTTTCCGCATTCCCTAGCAGAATGGTGTAGGTTCTGTCCCCCTGCTTGATTTGAAATCCTTCGGACTTATCGAAACCAACACCATCGTTGAATTGCGACAATCGCGTGTTGAGCTTGAGAATCGGGTCGAGGGATGGACCCACGATAGGCAGGACCGGAGTTGGGACCGACGTTGCGATCCCAAGATCGCTCGCGGTGCGACCTGCACCTACATCGGTAACTCGGAGAATCCCCGATTGTCCATCGGCATACTGGACGCGAAGCGTGCCGTTGGAAAGCAAAGACACAGCGACATCTCGACCGGTTAGCCGCACATTGCCGTTGACCAGCGTGAGTGCTTCACCGACGGTAGCCGCTGGAGACAGATCGATGACGACCTCTTCGTTGCCATCCGTAAATCGTATCGCACCACGGCTGATCCCTCGACCGCCATTGAGATCCGCCAGTAGAGTATCCTGTGCGGCAGCAGGTGCAAAGTCGACGGTGGATACGACACCTTCGGACATCAGGCCGAGGGATCGCTGTCCAGTGACGTTATTCGGGATCACTTGTCCGAGGTCGGAAATAGTGAGCAGTTCCTTCTCATCGCCGAGGAATTGAATCGAGGTTCCCGAATAACTAACCGTGGACTTTCCAGCCAAAGCACCCGAAAAGAGAAAGCGATCCTGAAATTTCGTGTTGGCTTTTCCTACGAGCACATTGAGCGTGAAGTCGATTTGACTCAACAAGCCAGCTTTTTCCGCATCCGTATTCAGCGTTGTGGACGCGCTGACGGTCAAGCCTCGCATTTGGTTGATGGTGTCCTGGATGGAGGACAGGGTCGACTCGGTCGTATTCAGGAAACTCTCGGCAGAACTAAGGTTACCGATCGCTTGCGAACGGAACTCCTGTTCGCGTTGCAAACGAAGGACTCGCACGGCGGTGTCGGGATCATCGCTCGGCGTTAGGAGTCGACGTCCTGTAGACAGCTGTGTTTGCAAGCGTTCGATGCCGCTCTTGGCCATCTGGACTTGGTAGAGACTTCTCGCATTCATTTGCGAGTTGCTAGTCCTGCCACCATAAATCGGGAAAAAGACGCTAGTCATCGACGCGACCTCACACCATGTTGATCAAGGTTTCGAGGAGTTCTGCAACGGTGGAGATAAGCTTGCTCGTCGCTTGGAACGATCGCTGGTAAGACATCATCTTGACCGCTTCCTCGTCGAGGTTCACCCCCGAAATCCTCAAGTGCTCCGATTCCAAAGCTTGTCGAAAGTCTCGCAATCCGCTCGCGATACCCTTCTGTTCGTTGATGGTTCGGATCGAGTCGCTGTACATCTCTTGATAGAGATCGTTGACGCTCCGGCCGTCGAGAACGGGATGCCCTTCTGAAAGCGCTCTGGCAAGTGCGATCGCATTATCCGTTCCGGCGCCCACACCTGCCGAGCTTGCAGCAATCGCGCTTGGGTCATTGAGCAAAGCGGAACGCACTTCGATATCGAGGGCGGAGTTTCCTTTGAAAAAGGTATTGATGCCAAAAGCGGATAGAACCCCGCTGGTGTCTTTTGCGAAGCTGAAGCTAATCGCAGGGGAATCGGATTTGATTTGTAATTTGCCGTCGTTCGTTAATGAAGCAGAAATGCCATCGATATTATTAATCGCAGCGATAATCTGCGAGGGAGATGAATCATTGGGGAGGCCGAGTTGAATGACCGGGATCTCGATCGAGCGCTTGGTGGATGTCGCTTCATCGGCAACGGTGATCCAAAACGATCCGCTCTGAATGTCGGCGTTGGGGTTACCGATTTCGATAGGTTGATCTTGTTTGAGGACCGTCACCTCGCCGACAGTATCGCGAAAGCCGCGACTTCCCTGCCCCTGGGAGTGGACGAAATTGACGACGCGAATGATGTCGCGGGCTAGGTTATCGATTTTCGCCAAAAGTCCATCAGGCCGCGACGGCTGCGCAGCTTCGTAGAGACCAGCAAGTTTTCCTCCTGAGATAGGAATCTGCGAGTCCGTATCCACGAATCGAACCTCGATCCCTTTAGGATCGTTTTCGAGCACTTGGACTTTCAATTCACGAACCAAGCTGGATGCGAGGAGAAAGTCTCCGCCGATGAACACAGTAACGGAACCGTCCCGTTGTTCCGAGGCATCAACATTTACTAGGGAGGATAGTTCATCAAGGGCTTTGATTCGAGCATCTCGCAGGCCGACTGCGGATGAGCGCGGGTCGAGACCTCCCTCAAGTTCGACGATGCGCGAGTTTAAGACACCGATTTCCTTCGCGAGCCGGTTGATGTCTGCCGTCACATCTCTGATCGAACGTCTCGCGTTGGATGCCGACTCATTGATGCTTTCCGACATGCCTCTCAATTGAGAAGCGATTTCCTGGCCTCGTCTCAGAGCCAGTATCTTCACCGCCTCGCTATTGGGCTGATTAGCGATTTCCTGAAAGGATGTAGAGAATCGATTGAGCATCGATGAGAAATCTCGATCGGTCAATTCGTTGAGCATCGCCTCTTGATTGACGTTCTCGAATTCCCGCTGCTCTTGAAGAGCCAATTCACTCGTCGTCTTGCGCAAGCGTGCGAGCAATGTTTCATCGACGACCTGTTCGACGGACTGAGCGCGAACCCCCAATCCCACGACTGCATTGCCGAGCCTGTAACCTGCTGCAGGTGCTTGTATGACCTGCTGTCGAATATACCCAGGAGTGTTCGCATTGGCGATATTGTTGCCAACGGTTTGCAGACCGAGTTGGGTTACCTGCAGGGAGGTCGCCGCGGTTTGAACCGCACTGAACAACGACATGTTCCGGCACCTCTCTGTTGATGTTGGAGAACTAGGCCGCTTCGTTCATGAGAAATCCACCCTCAGTGTTATCCACCTCTGAGGTGGAATAGGTGGCTTCGCTCGCTCGCCCGGTCGACAGGATGCGAATCATGTCCGAAACGAAGTCGCGGGCTTGAAACGCGGTGATCCACAAGCTGACGCTCAGTTGCTC
>CAYXFO010000317.1:3710-5405 GCA_964464255.1 uncultured Pirellula sp. | reverse complement strand
TATTTGTTCTCATCGGGGAATTCCTCCCAATCTTCCGTCAGTTACCCCGCAGCGTTTTCTGAGTGGTTACTGGGTGTGATCGCTGTTGGAGCGTCCAACAATCAGGGAACCAGATCGAACTACAGTAACTACGGTACGGCACTCGATTTCGTCGCGCCGAGCAATGGCGGTACATTGGCCATCGATACCACTGACCGCACAGGTGCCGCAGGCTACGCCAACGGCGATTACACAGGCACCGGAGTTACTGGGTTTGGTGGCACATCCTCGGCCGCCCCATTGGCGTCTGGCATTGCTGCCTTGGCTTTGGCTCAAGCACAAACGCTAGGAGTGAGCATTTCGCCTGCTGACATGCGAGCAATCATGCGAAATAACACCGATCTGATCGGAGGCGTTTCGTACGACATCGATACCGGCAAACATATTGAGTATGGTTTCGGACGCATCAATGCAGCGACCTTGCTGAGCGGTATCGGGAACGCAGAAATATCGGTGGTGGATACAACCCGAGAATTCCCGGATGGTTCGACGTTGGACATGGGAGGGCTCCTTGTCGGTCAAATTGTGGAAAAACAGTTGAGGATTCGAAACCAAGGGACCCAGGAACTCAGACTTGATTCGATCGATTCAAATGCTCCGTTCTCCGCGGTCGACTTCAATCCAACGACCTTGCGACTGGGCGAATCGTTGGTAATCACGCTAAGGTTCAAGCCGACCGAACCCGGAACTTATGACGAAGTCCTGACTATCAACAACAACGACTCGAACGAGTCGGGATATCGACTGCAGATGACTGGATTTGCGACCGCTGCCAGGATCTCGGGATCGGTTTTCGAAGACTTCAACAATAACGCAAACTACGATTCCTTTGAGCGCGGCGTCTCAGGAACAGGATTCGCCTACCTCGATATCAATAGGAGCGGAGGCTTCAACCCTGGTGAACCCCAAGCAGACATCGATCCGACTGGCTACTACGCCTTTGCCGCCATCGCAGATGGAATGTACACAGTTCGCGTAGACTTGCCTGGCTGGACCATGACGACCCCCAACTCGTCCTACACCGTGACGTTGAATGGTCCAGACGATTTCTCATTGGGCAATGACTTCGGGTTTGGCAAGAACAATCGGTATTATGCGTTTGTGTACGAGGACCTCGATTCCGATGGAGTGTTCAACAACGCCGATCTACCGTTGCCTAACTTTGTTGTGAATGCAGGCAGGGCCTCTTACAGCAGCACAGACGTACCGGTAGATATCTTTGACCAAGCTACTTCGTTCTCCTTTCTTGATATACCAGCAGGACCGACCATTAGCGATTTGGATGTCGAGTTGGATATTTTGCACACGTGGAATGGCGATATGGAGATTTCGCTTACTTCTCCAGACAATTCCTCGGTCATTCTAAAGTTTGCTGATTTCAACTTCCTAGACGATTCCGACGATATGCGAGGCACGATTTTCGACGATGATGCCACGACTCCGATTTCTGCCGGCACCGGGCCCTATACTGGCCGCTTTATTCCGGACCAACCTCTATCAATGTTCAATGGCTTGTCATCAGCTGGAACTTGGCAGATGAGTATTACCGATATCGCGCTTGGTGACGAAGGAACGTTGCTGGACTGGTCTCTGAGTTTTCAACAGATTGGAACATCCGATGCAAATGGTTGGGCAATCCTCGATTTAGGTAATGGA
>CAYXFO010000317.1:0-3700 GCA_964464255.1 uncultured Pirellula sp. | reverse complement strand
GCAACCTACTTGGGTTTACACCAATCCGATCAATGGAACCCACACTTTCTCGGCCAATGGATCACCTATTTGGGGGCTTACCTACGGCGCAGTGATTCCGCCACTTCCACCCACCGATATTCAGTTGGACAATGCGACGGTCGAGGAGAATTTGCCCCCAGGAACTTTCGTGGGGACGCTCACAAGCTCCGACCCGAACCGTTTCGATACATTCGACTATGATTTGGTAAACGGTGCAGGGTCCACCGACAATGCGAGATTCGAGATCAGAGGGGATCAACTCTTCACGCTGGAAACGTTCAATTACGAGACCGACCAGAACTTCTCCATTCGCGTTCGCACGACCGACTCTACTGGCCGGTTTTATACCGAGGTGTTCAGCATCGCGGTGGTCAATGTCAATGAAATGCCCTTGTCGATTGCATTGTCTCCGAACAGGATCGATGAAAACTCATTTATCGGCCGGACTGTCGGAACGCTTTCGACTGCGGATACGGACTTTTTGACCGACTTTGCATTCACCTACCAGTTGGTAAACGGAGACGGGGACACGAACAACGGCGCGTTCGCGGTCAACGTCAACTCGATCGTTGTCAACGGCCCGATCGATTTTGAAGACACCCCGACCATGTCGATTCGGGTCCGCTCGACCGACCTTGGTGGATTGTCTGTCGAACAGGTCCTGACCATCGACGTGAACAACGTCAACGAAGCACCTACAATCATCAATCTTTCCAACGCGTCGCTCCCCGAAAATCAGCCTGCGGGCTACGAGATTGGGACATTGAGCAACAACGACCCTGACGCCGGCGACAACCTGGTTTATTCATTGGTTCCCGGAATCGGTGGTGACAACAACATCATGTTCCAGATCGTCGGGGACAAACTCCAATCGGCGGTGACGTTCGATTACGAATCGAGAGACGTTTACTTCATCCGCGTCAGCGTCAAGGACCGCGCTGGATTCTCCATCGAACGCCCTTTCGTTATCAATGTGACCGATCTCAATGAGCCTCCTGCGTCTATCAGTATTACGAGCAACCGCATCTGGGAGTCCAATCCGGTTAACTCGCTGATCGGCCAAGTAACATCGACAGATGCCGATTCTGGCGACACGGTCTCCATCGCAATCGTGGATGGAACGGGTGGAGAGGACAACAGCAAGTTTGAGTTGAGGTGGGTCTCCGATGGATACTTTCTGTTCAACACCCAAGTCGTTGATTACGAAAGCAAGCCAGTCCTGAGCGTTCTTTTCGAAGCAACCGACGCCAATGGTCTCACGAGGCGACAACCCCTGCTCATCGACGTCATGAATTCCAACGAGCCCCCTTCTTCGATCTCCCTGACTCCGGACTCTGTATCGGAAAACATGCCGATTGGAACTCCGATCGGCAAGTTGATCACTGCCGACATTGATGGCGACAATGTGTTCAATTACCAATTCGTCACAGGCCAAGGGTCCGACAACAATGATCTCTTCATCATTGTCGGCGACGAACTGAGAACCAACGCCCTGTTCGATTTTGAGACGAAGAATTCTTATACGGTCCGAGTTTTGGCAACCGATTTGGGAGGGCTCTCGGTTGAGCAGCAACTGTCCGTCAACATCTCCAACGCGAACGAGGCTCCCTCGGCGCTTCTGATCTCGAAGTCGTCGGTAGATGAAAACGCACCGATCGAAACGATCGTTGGATCCTTCTCCACCACCGATCCGGATGTCGGCAACACGCACCGATACACCCTGGTGCGAGGAGCGGGGGATACCGATAACAACCTGTTCACGATCTCCGGCAACAACCTCGTTACTCGAAACATCTTCAATTTCGAGAGCAAAAACAGTTATTCTGTCAGGGTGCAAACGCAAGACGCTGGCGGTTTGAGCTTGTCCAGAAGCTTTACCATCTCGATTACCGACGTCAATGAAGCCCCGACCGCCATCAGTCTTGCTGGTTCGACCATCCCCGAAAACTCGGGACCGAATTTTCGGGTCGGGTTGTTGAGTACCAGCGATGTCGATGCTGGAGACACGTTCACGTACACGCTGGTTCTCGGCACCGGCGGCGACGACAACGATTCGTTCCAGATCGTTGGGGCAGAACTTCGAGCGGTCAACAGTTTCGATTTTGAAACCAAATCGAATTACACGGTCCGTGTTCGGTCCACCGATAAGGGGGGGGCATTATCGTTCGTTGAACGAGCTTTTTCGATCAACGTGACGAATGTTAACGAAGTGCCAACGGATATCGCCCTTTCCGCTTCGTCGATCATGGAAAACGCAGGAGTCAACATTGCGGTGGGAACGTTGAGTTCCGAGGATGCCGATGCCGGTAGTACATTCTCCTACGCGCTCGTATCCGGTGTAGGCGACGCTGACAACGGCTCATTCACAATCGATGGCACGACCCTGAGAGCAAATAGCAGCTTCGATTTCGAGACCAAGTCCAACTATACGGTTCGCGTTCGATCTACGGATCAAGGCGGGCTATCGAGAGTAGAGGTCTTCGCGATCACCGTCGTCGACGTCAACGAAGTGCCAACCTCATTGACGCTTGCCCCTGCTGCCATTGAGGAAAGCCGCGGAGTGAATGCAGTGATCGGTTCATTGAGCACCGTCGATGTCGATGCCAATAACACGTTCACGTACTCCTTCGTGCTGGGAGCCGGAAGCTCGAACAATTCGGCGTTCCGTATCGAAGGTTCGACCTTGCTCGCGGCACGCGATTTCGATTTCGAAGCCAAGTCTGAATACACAGTACGCGTTCGCACCACCGACCAGGGCGGGTTGTTCCTCGAGAGGGCGTTGATCATCAACGTCCTCAACGTGAATGAGGTTCCCAACGACATCCTGCTTTCAGCAACTACGATTCCTGAGAACGCCGGAGCAGGTGCGACCGTGGGTTCGCTGAGTACCGTCGATATCGATGCCGCAAACACGTTTACCTACGCGCTTGTTGCAGGAGATGGGAGCGATGACAACTCTGCGTTTCGAATCGTAGGCTCAACATTGCGGGCCTTCGACAATTTCGACTTCGAGAACCGAACTTTCTACAACATTCGAGTTCTCTCCACCGACCAAGGCGGATTGTCTGTGGAAAAGGGGTTCACCATCAACGTGTCCAACGTCAATGAGGGCCCGTTGGAAGTGAACATCACCTCCTCCACCATCGCAGAAAACTCGCAAGCCAACGCGGCCGTGGGTGTTCTAAGCACTGTCGATCCAGACGTCGACAATACATTCACATACACGCTCGAGAATGGAACTGGCTCCACAGACAACGCAGGATTCCAAATCGTTGGTTCGACGCTGCGCACACGGAGCAGCCTCGATTTCGAAGCCAAACCCAGCCACTCCGTCCGCATTCGATCTACCGATCAAGGAGGGTTGTTCACGGAAACCGTTATTGTGATTGCGGTCACGAACGTCAATGAGAGGCCAACCGATATCCTGATATCACCCACTTCGATTCCCGAAAACCGCGGAGCGAATGCAATCGTCGGGTCCCTGAACACAATCGATGTGGATGCCCAAAACACCTTCACTTACTCCTTCGTGTCAGGATCGGGAAGCGCCGACAATGCTGCCTTCCAAATCAACGGCAACTCATTGCGGGCCATCAACAACCTGGACTTCGAGTCCAAGTCAAGCTACGCCATTCGTATTCGTTCCGTCGACCAAGGTGGACTCTTCTTCGAAAAAGCC
>CAYXFO010000316.1:0-5466 GCA_964464255.1 uncultured Pirellula sp. | reverse complement strand
GTGCGTTGCAAGCTCCTCATCATTAAGTGGTGAATGCGGACAGCAATACGATCATCAGCAATAAGCTTTCCGAAGTCAAAAAGCAAGTCGAGCAATTGACGGGATTGGATTTCGATCGATTCACGCGATCGATACTTTTGGCACAAGGGAAATTCGCAGCGTTTCTCCAGTCCACCGCCAACGAGCGAGCTCCCATTCTGGAACAAATCACCGGCACCGAGATCTACAGCAAGATCTCCGCTGCAGTATTCGAACATGCGAGGGACGTTAGTCATGAATTGGATCGCCTGAAAGCAGAAGCGGATAGCATCGAAATGCTCTCGACTGAGCAGATAACACAGCTGGAATCCGATCTGACCGAGACTCAAACTGCGAGCAATCATACCAAGGCTCTTATTGCAGGCCTCGCGACCCAAATCCAGTGGCTCCAGCGATTGCAGCAGCTTCTCTCCCAGATCCGCCAAGAGGAACAGAACCAGGCGACGTTAAATGCTGAGATTGTCGCGTTTGAACCGGACAAGAAACGGCTGGAGCGAGACAAGCTCGCTCGCCAATTGGATGTACCCGCAGCGGAATTGCGAGCTGTCAGGGGACGATGGCAGCAAGCAGACGTCGATGCCAATCAGATGCGTGGACGGTTGCCGGACTTCGAACGATCGCACACTGAAAAGAAACAGCAACATGATCACGTTTCAGATCAACTCAAGCAAAAAAGAATCGATCGCGAGCAAATGCTACCCCTGCTGCTACGTGTTCGCGAGCTTGATTCGGATGTTGTGAGGCGAAGAGAAAACCTCCGCAATTTGCAAACGGAAACCGATGATCTTCAAACACGCCTTCAACAACTGTCCGAAGAGATCGCACAGCATCGGTCCAACCTTGAGACCGCCACCGAACAAAGAACAAGCCTGGAAACCTATTTGACGGAAAATGCCCAGGACGCGATCCTTGTGGAGCAATTCGCTGGTATCGAATCGGACATTTGCACATGGATCAGCCAACTGAACGACTTGAGTCGAAAGAAAAAGGATCGGAACACCCTTGGGCAACGCTGCGATGCCGCGCAATTGCGTATCGCCACCGAGACCCAAGACCTAGAACTCAAGCAAAAAGCCCTGCGCGATGCGGAGGATGTCTTAACGAGCGGCAATGCCACGCTCGAGGAATTGCTTCAGGGGAAATTGCTGCGCGAACACGAGAGCACACGGGATCATCTCATCGAAGTGAAGAGAATGCGAAGTGTTATCAAGAGTCTCGAACAGCACCGAACAGACCTGAGCTCTGGGGAACCATGCCCATTGTGCGGAGCCACCGAGCATCCCTACGCAACCATCAGTCTTCCGACACCCGACGAACTGGATGCGGAAATCGAAGGTGTTAAGGCATTGATTCGAAAAGTCAACGACCAGACAGAACTCAACCGGAAACATTCTGAAGCTGTACAGACCAACAGAACGAAAGCAACTGTCGCGGAAAGTCAACTGAGCGGCACTCGGGAGCTAGCTAAAAATCTCGCTGAACAGGCCAGGCAGCACGATAACGAAATCCAAGTAACCGAAGGACGACTGGAGAGTCTACGCAGTGCACTGCTCGTCCAATTGACCCCGTTCGGTTTCCTGGAAATCACGGAAGAATATGAAACGGATTTGCTCGATCACCTGAGCGAGCGTCGCGATCGTTGGCAACGAGAGCAACAATCCAAAACCGAACTGGAATCGAAGATCGCCAATATCAAATCGGATATCCAGGCGCGAGAGGCAACATCATCCGAAATCCGAAACTCTCTGATGATGAAATCCGAGCAACTTCGCACGCAGCAACGCGAGATCGATGAGCAGGTATCGATACGCGACCGATTATTCGGCGACAAGAACCCCGACTCCGAGGAGCATCGCACGCTTGAGGAAATCGAGCGACTGGAAGGGACACTCATGTCGGCAACAAATCAGTTGCAAGTCGCTAGCGATGCTTTGACCACGGCAACTACTTCCTTAGCCAATTTCGTCGAACTCTCGACTGTCGCGCAAAACCAACTGGCTGAACTAGAGCCCGCATTCGCAGCATCGCGACTTGCACTCGGATTCGCTGAGGAAAAGGAATTGTATGACGCGCGATTAGAGGATGGGCTTCGCGATCGACTGGCCCTCACCGAACAAGAGCTTGGGAATCGCAAATACAACATCGAACAATCGATCGCTCAAAAACGAGAGGATCTTCGATTGGAATCCGATCGCAAGCTCACGGAACGATCTCTGGATGATTTGCAGTCGGCAAGTACGCAACTCGAACAGGAAAACGAGCAGCTTCAACGTCGAATCGGTGAAATACAAGCCACGATGACAAGAAACACCGAAAGCCAGTCGCGACACAGTGAAAAGGCCGATCAGATCGCCAAGCAACAGATCGAAAGCGATCGCTGGGGAAACCTCAACGATTTGATCGGCTCCGCAGACGGCAAGAAATATCGCAATTTCGTACAAGCATTGACGCTCGAGCGACTTATCCACTTCGCCAACCTGCAGTTATCGAATATGAACGACCGATACCTGTTGGTGCCCGATAAAAAAGAACCACTGAGCCTGAATGTCATCGACAAATTTCATGCGGGGGCTATCCGCACAACGAAAAATCTGTCGGGCGGTGAAAGCTTCATCGTCAGTCTGGCACTCGCCTTGGGATTGTCTCGAATGGCAAGCCAGAAGGTTCGCGTCGACTCGCTTTTCCTGGACGAAGGGTTTGGCACACTCGATGAAGAGGCGTTGGATGTGGCTCTCAACACCCTTTCTGATTTGCATCAAGCAGGGAAGTTGATCGGAGTCATCTCCCATGTGCAAGCACTCAAAGAGCGAATTTCGACTCAGATTAAAGTCTCCCCGATAGGTGCAGGGCGAAGCCGTATCAATGGCCCTGGATGCCGACCTATCGCGAAAGCCTAGGAAGAGGGTTTATGGATTCCAATCATGCGTCCAGTGGCAAACTCGGAAAAAACCTTGGCCTTGATCTTGAAGTTGGCGACGTTTGGTTGCGATTGTTTTTCTAGTTTACCTGTGAGAAAGAGCGGTATTGTATATGGATGAACAAATGAAGAATCGATTGAAAGCACAAATCTCTGAGACCGCGGGGATACTCGAGGGGGTGCTGTCAACCCCGATGCCATCATTGGGCATTGACATCGACGGCTGCGTCGATGAGGCACCACTCTTCTTTCAGTTGCTCACCAAGCACTGGCCCGGGAAGGTTTTTGTGATTTCCTACCGGAGCAATCGAGCGAAGGCGGAAGCCGATTTAGCAAAATACCATATCCACTACCACGAATTGATTCTCGTCAGCTCGATGCAAGCCAAAGCGGAGGTGATCCGACTCAACGGCATCTTGGTCTTCTTCGATGATCAACCCGAGGTTCTCAAAGGGATCTCGCCATCGACCCAAGTCATGCTCGTGAGAAACGGAGGCAACTTCGATTTCGATGATTGCCGCTGGATGTTTTCCGAGGAAACAGGCAAACTGGTCTAGGCCTTCAATACCACTCGCCCTGCAAATAAACCATGAGCCACTTCGATGAACTCAAAGATGTGCTGTTGCTTTACAGCACGCATGAGAACTATCCGACCCAGGTCGATGACGTGTACGCGGTTCTTCGGGAGAGCGGGGAATCAGCGATCGACGTCTTGATCTGGGGATTGGAGCAGGGTGATGCCGATCTGGCCATCTTGGTCATGGAACTCTTACAGCATTTCTACTCGGGAGCCCAGCAGGCTCTGCCTGCCGTCCGACGCCTGATCGGAGATGACCAGGAGAGATTGGTTCGAGTCACAGCGATCTGCACGGCGAATGTGTTAGGAGACTGCAGCGAGGAGTTCAGCTCGCTTCTCGAGGCTCGACTCGCATCGTTGGACCGATTCGAGCAACTGCAATCGGCCATGGGATTATGGCGGATAGGACGCGGCGAAAACGCTGGTCGAATTCTTCGCTGGATTGCGAACGGCGACAAGTCCGATCTCATCACCAACATGGCCCGCGAGATTCTCGAATCCTAGAGCCACGTTGTTTGCAATCGAAGTTGTGCCGTCGGGTTTATCCCAACTCGATGCGTGAGTTCTGAAGTTGCGATTTTCGATGTAATCACAACCCGAAACGTAAGTGAGGGATGGATTCATGTCGCTTGCGACGTCTTCCCTCGTGCTTCCCTCGCTCACGCGTCGGGTTATGAAAACCCGTACAATTCATCGTTTCTATTGGCTCCCAACAGCCAAGAGTGGATCTGCTAACGGCAGTGATGCACATGGGATGCAACATCGGTTGCGAGATTGCTGGTCAGAACGGACACTCATCATCCCTGCCGGAGTTTCGCGGATTGGAGTAGTTTGGGGGTCTGTTTGTGACGAACTCCAGTCGCTGGCCAGCCCGGATGGGCGTGTTGATGCATGCGAGACCGCAATGGATGCAGAGTCTTAGCTGTCCAGGGTCGTTATCCTCGGACTCGTATTCGCTCTCGTCGTCGTCCCCGTACCAATTGTCTTTCTCTTCATCCCATTCGTCGTTCATTGACGGGAACTCCTTAGAATTGTGCGGGGGTGTTACAAATCCTCGATCGATATCAACCCGTCTTGGTTCGTATCGAAGCTCGGTCGTTTCGGTTGCGATTGATCATCATCCGTAGCGGTGTTGAACTGGAGCCGACCATGCAGGAGGGTCTTGCTGATTACCTTGGCCACTTGGTGTCCGATTTCGACGGGATTGAAGAGTTTACCGACGACGATGTGGAGGGTATAGGCGTTGACTTGATGCACATGGATCAGTCCGTCGATATTGGCAAGTCCTTCGAGCATCTGTCGAAAGGCTGCGACTGGATTCCCGATTTCGATCGGGTTTTGGCCGGCATTCTGCTTGGCCAGTTGCCGACCCATTCGCAACCTCGACTTTGGGCGAGGCACCATCAAGTCGGTCGTGGAGGCGAAAAACGGGTGGAAGCGTTGAGCGGCCTCAAGGCTCGGAAGACGTTGATTGAAGTGAAGTTGGGCCTGGTTTTCATTGACGGTTATTTGTACGACGGTTGATTTCGCCATAAAGATCTTACCTCTCGAGGTTGCGGGGTAATTCCAGCCGAAGAATTCAACAACGAATTCTTATAACGGTGGACCTGTAGAACTGTCCGGATGGAAATCCATTTCCCACGATCTTCGAAGAACTAGAGGGAGCGAGGGTTTTTCCAAGCATATGCTCCCTAACAAGCCAGACACTCTTTCTCCGCAAAGGTTCGCTTTCGCCCGAGGCCGAGCTTCAGTCGCGAACATAAGGGTGAAATATGGAGGTAAAAAAAATATTGGAACCTCTGGCTTGCTCATCTTTCGCCCTCCATCTTTTGCCAAACCGGATTGCTGTTCGCGCTGTCGTGTGACGGGTGGGAGGAGCTCGGACCGAAGACATGAGGGCGAAACATGGAGGGCAAAAAATATTGGAACCTCT
>CAYXFO010000315.1:0-5476 GCA_964464255.1 uncultured Pirellula sp. | reverse complement strand
GATTCCGTCGCCGAGGTTCGCGTGGGTGCGCTGCGATTGGCGGAACGACGTCAGGATCCTGCGTTGATCGAGCAAGGCTTAAGACTCGCAGATGATGAGCATCTGAAAGTATTGTTGCAGTTGGCTCTATCCTGTGGCGAATGGGAGAACGAGGTTGCGGGTGCGACCTTGGCTCGAATCGCAAATCGTTATCCGCATGATCCGTTCCTAAAATCCGCTGTGATGAGTTCCTCGCTCCGTTATGCTGCGAGTTTTGCAACAGCTATTGCTGCCGGAGATCGGTCCGCGTGGTCCGCGTACCGCGAGCCCCTTTTGCGCCAATCAGTGGCGATACGCGATATCCGGACCATTGCATCTCTCATAAACAATGAGATTGAGGTCTCTGAAAAAACGAAGGATGTTGCTGGCTTGGATGCATGCTTGTTGGATTTGCAACGCATCGGTTTTTCTGTGCACGATTCTTCGTTGCACCGGGAGCATCCTTCGCTGAGCCAAGTAGCCGAGCGACTCGATCGATGGGCGTCATCTACCTTGGAGTCCTATCGCGGGAACGCGAGCCCCACAGAGGATCAGCTGCGGTCGCTGATCCCCTTGCTGCGATGGAGTACTCATCGCGAAGATGCGGTGGAGTTGTTGTCCGAGCAACTCTCGGCCCGACATTCCGATCAACTTCAAGTAACGATCCTCCAAGCCTTGGGGCAAAGCGGTTCGGAGTCGGTATTGCCGAAAGTCGCTGGTGGCATCACACGATTGACACCTGGGCCTGCCGCTTCGGCGATCGACGTTTGGTTGATGCGCGATGGATGGATTGCGGATCTGATCAGTCGCCGGATCGCGGGAAGATGATGGGAACTTATAGCGAAGCGATCAACCAAGCGGGAGATGCTGGCAACGGTAAAGCGGTGTATCAGAGAGCTTGTGCATCTTGCCATCGACGAGGTAACAGTGATGGCAAGGATGTCGCACAGCAAGGATAAATTGCTGAGGAACATTTTGGTCCCGAGCGCCGATATCCAGCCCGGCTATCATGCATTGACATGCATGTTGGAAAGTGGCGAGGTATTGTCCGGCGTGTTGGTCAGCGAAAATGCTGGAAGCATCGCGATCAAGCAATCCAATGGCGAAGTGCGAACCGTGGCGCGTAGCGAGATGGAAGCATTGCGCAACACCGGTCGCTCTCTTATGCCCGACGGCCTGGAGGCCAATATCACCGTAGCGGAGATGCGAGATCTGCTCGAGTTTTTGCAACAGCCGATCGCACAATGACCTGATACAATGGCGATGGTCGTGTCCATTCCCGATGCTCCTGCCTCCTCTCCCTCCTATGCTTCCCCATCGAGTTCAACTGCCTGAAAAGTTAGCGACGATACTTCGCTCGCGGTGGCCGCATATGGTCTGGATGTGGATCCTGGTCGCCCATCCAACTTGGGCACAGGACTCCGATTGGTTCGAAACGAACATTCGACCTGTTCTGATCGAGAAGTGTTGGGAGTGCCATGGTCCGACCAAACAATGGTCAAGCCTTCGTCTAGATAATCAGGAATTCCTCGAACGAGGAAGCGAGAACGGACCGATCATCGATACGCGCGAGCTTACCGCAAGCCCGCTGCTCGCTCGCATTGAATCGATCGACCCTGATGTGCGAATGCCTCCCCCCGATTCGATGCACTCATTGAGCCCCCAAGAGAAAGAGTCGCTCCGGCAGTGGGTTCTTCGTGGAGCCCGGTTCCCCGCGAATCAACCCAACGCCTCCATGATTGCCAACGGGTCTATGGAGTCTCGCAAAGAGATTGCCGTGAGCCATTGGGCATTCCAACCCCTCAAAGCTCGTTCAGGTGCCGACTCCCATGCGGTTCATGCCGACGACAATGCGGCAGTCAATACAAGTCACTGGATCGATCGCTATCTCCAAGACACCCTCGTCCAACGCGGCATCGAGCCCCTTCCCCAAGCAGATCGCCGAACGCAGATTAGGCGCTTGCACCGAGTGCTGACGGGGCTGTTTCCGACTTGGGAGGAGGTGCAGCGTTACGAACAGGACGCGAGCGCCGAAGCATGGGAAAATGCGATCGATCGAGTGCTGCATCGACCGGAGGTCGCTGAGAAGTGGGCCCGAGTGTGGATGGATATTGCCAGATACTCGGATACCAAGGGCTATGTTTATGGTCGTGAAGATCGAACCTTTGTATTCTCGCGAGCCTATCGCGATTGGTTGATTCGCGCCTTCCGTGACGATCTACCTTACGATCGCTTTATTGAACTGCAGCTTGCGGCGGATCAGTTGGTCCCCAAAGGCTCGCCCGATTTAGCCGCGTTGGGATTCCTGACCCTCGGTCGACGGTTCCTCGCAATTCAATACGACATCATCGACGATCGCATCGATACCACCTTTCGCGGATTGATGGGACTCACGGTCCAATGCGCACGCTGCCACGACCACAAATTCGACCCCATCAGTACGCGCGATTACTATAGCTTCGTCGGTGTGTTTCAAAGCTGTATCGATCGACGCGAAGAAATACCGGAACACCTTCAGTCGCAATCCGACGAGTTTCGCAAAGGACTCCAGGAACGCAAACAGAAATTCAAGGAGTTGAACGAGAAGCATCGCATCGAAGCCAACGATCGGATTCAGAAACGATTCGCCGACTATCTCGAAACCCAAGTGCAACTCGACAAGTATCCGGAGGGTTCGTTCAATCAGTTGTCGACCAAGGAGGACCTGATACCCGCCTTGGTCCATCGCTGGGAGTGGTATCTTGGCCTCCCTCAAATCGCAAACCATCCGGTCCTTCGGATTTGGTCGGAGCTTTCGAAATTACCTGCCACCGATTTCCAGGCACAAGTCGCAGAGGTGTTGACACGTCTCGATTCCGAACCCGGGGCGTGCGATCCAGCGGTCAGAGAGCATTTTGCGAATCCACCCGCATCGATACGGGAGGCTGCAGATCGTTATGGAGCGCTCGTCACTGAAGCATCCACCGCGTGGCAATCCGAAATCTCGCGGCGCACTCAAGCAGGCGAAGCACCTCCCACAACGTCTGAAGATCTCGAATTAGAATCCCTGCGCCAAGTCCTGCTCGATCGCGATTCGGGTTTCTACATACCCGACGAGCCGATCGACAGCACCGAATGGTATTGGGACAACGGTACATGCGTTGAGATTTGGAAGGCACACAACGAGATCGATCAGTGGTTGATGCAACCGGACGGTCCGCCGGTGGAACTCGGCGTTCTCCGAGATCGGGATGTGATAAGCGATGCGAGACTGCTCAAACGCGGCAATGCGAATCTCAAAGGTGATGTCGTTGCGAGGCGCTATTTTGAATACTTGAACGGTAGTGACGCAAACGCGTTTCAACATGGGAGCGGACGATTGGAGTTGGCCCGTCGCATCGCGTCGGCTGATAATCCGTTGACGGCCCGCGTTTGGGTCAATCGGGTTTGGCAACAAGTGTTCGGCGAGGGGTTGGTCCAGAGCACCAGCGACTTTGGGGTCCGTTCCGATCCACCCTCCCATCCAGAACTGCTCGATGCTCTGGCGATAGAGTTTATCGCGCACGGTTGGAGCAACCGATGGCTGATTCGCGAACTGGTTTCGACGCAAGCCTTTCGACGAGCTTCCTGGGGAGATCATCCGAAAGCCAACGAAGTAGATCCGGGAAATCGTTTTCTATGGCGCATGAATCGACATCGATTGACTTGGGAGGAATCTCGCGATGCGTTGCTGACGTTCGCGGGTACGCTCGCTCAGCCGCCCGGTGGCAAGTCGGTCGATCCATTGGCTAGCAGCGATCCAGCTATGGCGAGACGCAGTTTGTACACCACGATCGATCGCCAGTATCTGCCGATGACGCTCCAGAACTTTGACTTCGCCAACCCCGACATGCACAGCCCCAAGCGATCGGAAACGATCGTGCCACAACAAGCCCTGTTCTTCTTGAATCATCCGCTTCCCGCCAAGGCCGCGATGAAATCGGTCGAAACGATCGAACGAAACAATCAGGGGATACAACTATCCGATGAGAGATTCGTAGTGGAACTGGTTCGGCGCGTACTGCAACGAAATCCAAGTGCGGCGGAACTCGAAACGAATCTCGGATTTCTGCGCGAAGCGGCACAAGAACCGCAAGCAAACGGATTGTCACCTCGCGCGCAATTGTCACAGGTTCTAATGATCTGCAATGAAGTCACCTACATCGATTAATCATGGATAGACACCCGTTTCTTTTGCATCGCCGCTGCATGCTTAGCTCGACTGGCATGGGGCTTGGCTTGCTGGGCCTAAGCCACTTGCTATCCGAGAAAAGTTCGGCGCAGGAAGGCGATTCAGCCGCTGGTTCTCCGCGGGGAAATTCCTTGGCCGAGCGAACGCCTCATTACGCTCCCAAGGCCAAACGCATGGTCCATTTCTTTCTAAACGGGGGACCATCGCATGTGGATACCTTCGACCCGAAGCCCAAGCTTCAAGAGTACGCGGGCAAACCGCTTCCGATGACTTATTTGACTGAGCGCCGGACCGGCGGTGCCTTGCCGAGCCCGTTTTCGTTCAAGAAGTATGGTGAGAGTGGATTGGAGATCAGTGAGCTATTCGAGAAAACCGCAGCGCATGCCGACAACATCGCAGTGATTCGATCGATGGTAGCCCAAGTCCCCAACCACGAGCCATCGCTGATGCTGATGAATTGCGGCGACTCGGTGCAATCCAGACCAAGCCTAGGCTCTTGGCTGATGTATGGACTGGGAACAGTCAATCAGAATCTTCCAGGCTTCATCGCCATGTGCCCTGGCGGATATCCCATCAAGGACACTGCAAATTGGCAAAGCGGATTTCTACCAGGAGCGTTCCAAGGAACCTTTGTCGATCCCAAGCAACCAGAACTCGACAAGCTCATCGAGAACATCCGCAGTCCGCATGCAGATGCCAATATCCAGCGACGGCAACTGCGACTGCTGAGGGAACTGGCGATGCAGAACCCTGCCGTCGGCAGCGATTCGCGGCTGGAATCCCGCATTGAATCGTTCGAGTTAGCCTTTCGTATGCAGACCGAGGCATCGGATGCGTTTGATCTGTCCAAGGAACCGAAAGAGATCCGAGAGCTTTACGGAGATTCTGTGCATGGCCGCCAAACCTTGATGGCTCGACGGCTGCTGGAGCGAGGCGTCCGTTATGTTCAACTGTGGCATGGGGCAGGCCAACCATGGGACCATCACGGAGATATCGAAAAGAATCTGCGCACCAATTGCGGCGAAATCGATCAGCCGATCGCGGCGTTTTTGTCCGATCTGAAGCGACTCGGGATGCTCGACGACACGTTGGTGCTGTGGGGTGGCGAATTCGGGAGAACTCCCGTGTCCGAGGGTGGCTCAGGACGAGACCATAACCATTGGGGATTTTCTGTTTGGCTTGCCGGAGGAGGTGTTCGAGGCGGTACCGTCCATGGGGCAACCGATGAGTTCGGATTTCGTGCGGAGG
>CAYXFO010000314.1:0-5500 GCA_964464255.1 uncultured Pirellula sp. | reverse complement strand
CCATCGCATCATCGATGGACGCGAGGCCGTATCGTTCCTCAAGACAATCAAGGAAGTGGTCGAGGATCCCTCACGATTGTTCTTGGAGATCTAAATCAACATCATGATGCAGCTCGGATTCGTGACTGCCATCCTCCCAGAGCTGACGCTCGACGAGGTTATTTCGATCGGCCAGCGCATCGGCTATCGGTACATCGAGGTCATGTGCTGGCCTCCTAGCAAAGCTGACCGCCGCTATGCGGGCGTCACGCATCTGAACGTGGCCGATCTGTCCGAATCGCACATCGCCGCTGTCCAAAAGAAACTTTCTGACTCCAACATGGCGATCAGCGGTCTGGGATATTATCCCAATTGCCTATCGCATGATCATGAAGAAGCCGAACGAGCGGTCGAGCATTTGAAGCAAGTCATCGCGGCGGCGCCACTCCTTGGTCTAACGGTAGTCAACACCTTCATCGGTCGCGACCATACTCAAAGCGTTGAAGCCAATTGGCCGCGGATGCTGCAGACATGGAAGCCGATTGTCGATCTGGCGGAAAAACACGGGGTTCGCATCGGTATCGAGAATTGTCCGATGCTCTTCACGCAAGACGAGTGGCCTGGGGGTAAGAACCTCGCTTCCTCGCCCGCAATCTGGCGGCGACTATTCGCAGAGTTGTCGAGTCCCAATCTCGGTTTGAACTACGATCCATCGCATTTGGTGTTTCAAAAGATGGACTACTTGAAACCGATACGCGATTTTATCGATCGAATCTTTCATGTTCACGCGAAGGACGTGCGCGTCGATCAACACTCGCTCGACGATCACGGAACCCTTGCTTATCCGAACCTTTACCATCGGCCCAAGCTTCCCGGCCTCGGCGATATCGACTGGGGGGAATTCTTCTCGGTCCTGGGCGACGCGGGCTATCAAGGCCCAGTTTGCGTCGAAGTCGAGGATCGTGCGTACGAGGCCTCGTTGGGTCACCGAGTGGAATCGCTCGCCCAAAGTTACCGCTATCTGTCGCAATTCGTTCCTGTCTAAAACGAATCGATTGCATCGTCAACTCCGTCCATTGTTTTTCGTCTCTCCATCCCGTTCACTGACTCGGAGTCATCAGGTATGTCCTCTTCCAATTCTGAAACGAAATCCGCTGGCCAGATCGCCAACGTGATGAACGAGACCCGAGTCTTCCCGCCGAGCGATGAGTTTTCGACCAAAGCGGTGATCGGCTCCATGCAAGCGTATCAAACCCTCTATGCGGAATCGATCGCCGACCCAGTTGCGTTCTGGGAACGGCAAGCTCGCGAACATCTGCACTGGTTCGAACCATTCCATACCGGATTGGAGTGGAACGAACCGTTTGCAAAGTGGTTCGTCGGTGGCAGGACCAACGTTTCGTATAACTGCCTCGATGCACATGTTGCGGCAGGTCGCGGTGATCGTGTCGCTTTTCATTGGGAAGGAGAACCCGGTGACAAGCGAACCATCACTTACGCGGAACTGCTCGCCGATGTCAGCAGATTTGCTTCGGCCCTCAAGAAACTTGGGATTCAAAAAGGAGACCGCGTCAGCATCTACATGCCCATGGTGCCGGAGTTGCCCGTGGCAATGCTCGCGTGCGCTCGTATCGGTGCTATTCACTCGGTAATCTTCGGCGGTTTCAGTGCCGAAGCGATCGCCGATCGCAATGATGATGCTCAAGCCAAATTGATCATTACGGCCGACGGTGGCTGGCGTCGCGGAAAGGTCTTGCCACTCAAGCAGACCGTCGATGAGGCACTTCAAAAAAGCCCGAGCATCCAACACTGCATCGTTCTGAAGCGAACGGAGAACGATGTGACGATGAAGCCGGGGAGAGATCTTTGGTGGCATGAGTTGGTTGCCGATGCTCCCACGCAATTTCCCGCGGAACCTCTCGACAGTGAAGACTCCTTATTCATCCTGTACACCAGCGGTTCCACCGGTCGACCAAAAGGGATACGACACACAACTGCCGGTTATAACTTGTATGCCAAACGGACGTTTCAGTGGGTTTTCGACTATCGTGAAGAGGACATCTTTTGGTGTACCGCAGACTGTGGCTGGATCACCGGGCACTCGTACATTGTGTATGGTCCGCTCGCTGCGGGAGCGACCCAAGTTCTCTATGAAGGGGCGCCGAATGCGCCGGCTGAGGATCGATTTTGGGACATCATCGAACGCTATCGTGTAACGATTTTGTACACCGCACCCACTGCGATACGGACTTTCATCAAATGGGGTGACCATCACGTCGAGAAGCACGATTTATCGTCGCTGCGCCTTCTCGGTAGCGTTGGCGAAGGGATCAACCCGGAAGCGTGGATGTGGTACTACGAAAAGATCGGAGGAGGGCGTTGCCCAATTGTCGATACTTGGTGGCAAACGGAAACCGGTGGCATCATGATGTCTCCGTTGCCCGGCGCGATTCCTTGTAAACCCGGTTCCTGCACGATGCCCATGCCAGGCATCATTCCTCGCATTGTGCATGCGGATCTTTCCGAGGTCGGCACCAACGAAGGGGGGATGCTCTGCATTGAGAAGCCTTGGCCAGGAATGCTGCGAGGGATCTGGGGGAACGATGATCGTTATCGCGACGGTTATTACGGCAAGGTGCCCCACATGTATCTCACTGGCGATAACGCACGCCGCGACGAAGATGGGTATTACTGGATCATGGGCCGAATCGATGACGTGATCAATGTCTCAGGCCACCGCCTCAGCACCATCGAGATCGAATCAGCGCTGGTTAGCCATCCTTCCGTCGCCGAGGCGGCCGCAGTGGGACGCCCCGATGAACTCAAGGGACAAGGCATCGCTGTCTTTGTGACACTCAAGAACCACAACCCCAGCGACAACATGCGAGACGAACTCAAAAAACACGTTCGCAAGGAGATCGGAGCCTTGGCGGTTCCCGACGAAGTGCGATTCACAACGGCGCTTCCGAAAACACGTAGCGGCAAAATCATGCGGCGGTTATTGCGGGATATTGCGGCCGGAAAGGAATCGGGCCAGGACACATCAACCCTGGAGGATTTCAGCGTCCTGGCTCGTTTGCGAAGCGACGAGGAATCCTGACCCATGGCCGCGCGCAACAAACTCGACGTCGCTCCCCCTTCGGACTCCCTCCATCCGGTTCCTGAGAATCTTCTGGACGCCATCCATCTGGGAGATTGCATCACTCATTTGAAATCGATGCCCGACGCCTGTGTGCAATTGGCGTTTGCGGATCCCCCATTCAATATCGGCTACGATTACGACGTTTACGATGATTCACTCGAAACGGATAGCTACTTGAACTGGTGCCAGCGTTGGATCGCAGAGGTCCACCGAACATTGATCCCGACAGGCACATTCTGGCTAGCGATCGGTGATGAGTATGCTGCTGAGTTGAAGATATTGTCTCAGAAGATTGGATTTCATTGCCGATCTTGGGTGGTTTGGTATTACACGTTCGGAGTTCACTGCAAAAGCAAGTTCACACGTTCGCACGCGCATCTGTTCCACTTTGTCAAAGATCCGAATCGATTCACCTTTCACGCCGATGCAATCGCTGTTCCTTCCGCAAGGCAGCTGGTATACGCTGACGCACGAGCCAATCCCAACGGGCGTTTGCCGGACGACACATGGATCCTTCGTCCTCAAGATTGCTTCGAAGGACTAACGCCACATGAAGATACCTGGTATTTCCCGAGGGTTAGCGGGACCTTTAAAGAACGAGCCGGATTTCACGGATGCCAAATGCCTGAGCAATTGATGGGACGAATCGTTCGGGCATGCTCGAACCCGGGCGACGCGGTCATCGATCCCTTCTCAGGAAGTGCAACAACACTCGCTGTTGCAAAAAAACTAGGGAGACATTTCGTCGGTTTCGATTTATCAGAAGAATATATTGCTCGAGGAAAAGATCGCCTCGAGCGTATCGTGGTTGGCCAGCCATTGGATGGTGCCGTCGATCCAAAAACCAGCGCACCAGCGACAAAAGATGGCAAACAACGCGGAGATAATCATTCGCGCAGGAGTCGCGATAAGCAATCAGTGAATCTTGGAAGCATGCCGTTGTTCGATCGCGCTGCGGATCAGGACGAGCAGCTGATGGAAGCATTCCGGCAAAGTCATCGCGGAGCAAGCGTCGACCGAGTTATCCTCGATCCTATTCTGAATGAAAACTTTCAACGAGCATGCGATGCCTTGCGAATCGATGCTCCGCATGACGTGCGCAACCGCGATGTGCTTCGCCTCCGCAGGCTCGGCAAGTGG
The DNA here is from genome assembly GCA_964464255.1 of uncultured Pirellula sp. Classification (GTDB taxonomy): domain Bacteria; phylum Planctomycetota; class Planctomycetia; order Pirellulales; family Pirellulaceae; genus JBKCUI01. Next base: position 1,239 of record CAYXFO010000314.1, on the reverse strand, counting down.
ACCGAGATCACCCGCGATACTGAACAAATCGTTGCACCGAAGTGGTCGGAATTGGACCTGTATGTCTTTGCGTCCGAAATCGCCTGCCGCCGCATCGCAGATCGCTATGCCACCGATTTTGTCGAATTGTTTTGTGACATACGCATTGGCTCGCAATTCGATGCCTTGGCATCGAGGTACTCCCCTGGTTTCCTGCCGCTCGAGTATCGATGGGGAGCATTGATGCTCCACGAAGCCGCAATGAAAGTGGCACCTTGCATCCAGAGCGTAACGGATGAGGAACTGGGCCTGGATTCCTGGGAATCCGCTCCAACAACGCGGTTAGATGTTCAGGATACATCGTTACCCGACACGCAAGCGGTATATGCATTAGAGGAAATCACAAGCAACCGTGTTTTGTATGTCGGGGAAACAACCAATCTCAAACGGCGGATCGAGCGACAATTTGGGGCGGATCGTTTAAGCATGCTTTACGATACGATCCCAACCCGATCAGTGATTCGCTACATGATTGCGGAAATCGAACCGAATCAGCAGCAATGGCGCCGTACTCGTTTACTCCAGAAGTATCCGACAGCCTGGAATCTCTAACGGTCATCCTTCGGGAATCGTAATCGGGTCTGGAAGAGCTTTCCAGACGCGTAGTCGGACTTCGGCGTCGCTTGGCAAGTAGACCACAAGAGGCAAACGGCTGTTGTAACGGATGAGTTGTTGTTCCCCTCCGAGGGTTACGAACCGTTTCACCTTGGGCGCACTGGGGTCAGGAGCGACGCGGGTTCCCGCCATCGGCCCCAGTTCCTTGACCACATACTTTGGGAAGCCCCAGCCTTCGACAGTAATCTCTTCGAGTTTGCCCCCGAAGAAATAGCGATTCACCGAATCGACTTCCATAGTTCTTCCGACAAGAAGCTCGACACGAAAATCCGACTCTTCCTTGTCTTTGGTTTCCAGGAGGATGACACATCGTTTCATCCCAGCCTCAGGTGCTGGGTAGGCCTTTAGGTTATCGCGAGCTTCTTGCCCCATGCCTGCACCTGCAATTAGAGAAACCAAAACCAGAAAAACACCGACTCTCATGTTCATCTCCCGAACCGCTCCCTTGGATGACAGATTATCTGATCGTTATACCCAGACTTCGCTCCGAGGGAACACCCCATCTTTACGTGCCACCCACCTATTTGCCTTTTCCTCCCCTTTCTGCTACCCTGCTCTTCCGAGGAGAATCACTATGCCTAGACC
>CAYXFO010000313.1:0-5525 GCA_964464255.1 uncultured Pirellula sp. | reverse complement strand
CTCAACGACGGCTTGATGCCGATCTTGGAAAAACTCAAGAGCTTTGGTTTCGACGGGGTCGAAATCCCGATCTTCAATACAGAACTCGATTACGCGGCATGGGGCAAGCGTCTCGATGCAATCGGCCTGGAGCGAACCGCTGTCACGGTTCGAAACGTCGATGATAATCCGATCAGCCCAGACGCTGCCGTGCGACGCAAAGGGATCGAAGGGAACAAACGAATGCTCGACTGCTGCGCTGCCGCAGGTGTGCAGACCGTGGTCGGTCCCTACCATTCGGCTCTCGGCCACTTCACCGGCAGCGGACGAACCAACGACGAATGGAAATGGGGTATCGACTCCATGCGCGAAACGGCTGAGTATGCGGGTAAGGTCGGCGTCCTTCTGGGCATTGAACCGCTGAATCGATTCGAAGTCTATTTCCTCAATGCCCAAGCCGATGCCGCCGAGTTCTGCCGACAAGTCGGCCATCCCTCCTGCCGCATGATGTACGACACCTTCCATAGCAACATCGAAGAGAAGAGCATCCGCAAAGCGATCCACGATATCCAAGATATGGTCTGCCATATCCACATCAGCGAGAACGATCGAAGCACTCCCGGCGCAGGCAACGTCCGCTGGGACGAAAACTTCGATGCCATCCAGGAAATCGGATACGACGGTTGGCTGGTCATCGAAGCCTTCGGCCTCGCTCTCCCTGAACTCGCAGCAGCCACCAAGATCTGGCGCCGCATGTTCGATGATGAACTCAAGCTCGCTCAAGAAGGACTGACATTCATGAAGTCCCAAGTCGAAAAGCGACGCAAATAGGCGGATACCAAGAGGGCTTATGCTGCGCTACGGTCTCCCATCGAGAGCAAGAACGATATGCATCGCGATCGGTGCCACTCTCGGATCGTTGACCGGTGTGTCTGCACAGCAACCTACTTCGAATCGAATAAACTCCGAGACATCGCCGCACGCTACGGTGATCGTGGTCAGGCCTTCACGATGGCAGTCGGCACTCGAACGCTGGACTGAGTATCGCAGCCGTGAATATCGGATCATCGAAATCGACTCGCAGAGTACCGCCGAGCAGCAAGTGCAAGCCATCCGCAATGCAGCCAAAGGGTGCCATCCACCTGCCGCCGCAATCCTTCTATGTGGCGATGTAACCAGAGAAGTCGATGCGAGTGAACCCGGTCGCAACAATGCAGCTTTCCCTGGAAAAGCAAGACGTCGCCTTGAAGTCTTGACCCCCTGCATCGTCCTCGACACGACCGTACGTCTAGGCCCGATGACGACTCCCTCGCTGTGTACCGACGCGGGTTTCGGCGATCTCGACGGCGATGGCTGTCCCGATCTTGCCGTCGGACGACTCCCCGCAAAGACCCCTGCCGAACTCGAACGGATGCTCGAACGCAGTATCCTCTATGAGTCGGTAGCGCCGGGACCATGGAACGATACCGTGCATGTCACTGCTGGCGTCGGAGGCTTCGGAGTCTTGGCGGACGCAGCCATCGAGAACGTCACACGACGATTCCTGACCGAGGGGGTTCCCGATCATTTTCGATTGCAGATGACTTATGCAAGCTGCACCAGCACCTATTGCCCCAGCCCCCTCAAGCTGCGCGACTCGTACATCGAACGAATCAACGGCGGCGGATTGTTTTGGGTCTATATCGGTCACGGATCGGTCACCCATTTGGATTACATGCAGGCTGGGAATGCATGGCTCCCAATCGGCGAAGCAGATGACGCAGGACGATTCCGAATCCGATCTCGGCCCCCTATCGCCATCATGCTCGCATGCTATACCGGTGCCTACGATGCAAATGTCGATTCCTTTTCGGAGAGATTGCTCGCTCAGGAATCAGGACCAATAGCAGTGATTGCTGGCTCTCGAGTTACGATGCCCTACGGCCTGAGCCAACTGGCCAGCGAAATGATCAACGGTTGCTTTCGCGATCGCATCCCGACTCTCGGAGCTATCGTACTCCAAGCGAAACAGAAAATTTGGATCGATGATGAAGTTTCCGATCCACAATCTTTGGATACCGAATCACAACGGAATTCATCGCGCATCGATATTCGACAGCGGTACCGCCGTATCGTTACCGATATGGCTACTGCACTCAATCCGGGAAATCATGATCTTTTGGCGGAGCGCCGCGAACATGTTCGCTTGATGAATCTGCTCGGCGATCCACTACTGAAACTTCCCTATCCAGACATCATTGAAATCGAGGCGGCTGAGACCTTGGAACCCGGATCGACCGTACCGATTCGCGGTACAACTCCCATCGGCGGCAGGCTGATCGTCGAGCTCGCACTGGTGAGGGACCGGCTTCCCGAGGGAGTGGTTCCGTTATCAAATTATGACGGAAGCCCGGCACAACTCGAACAGATGCAGACCACCTATGACACAGCCAACGATCTGCGAGTCGCTCGTTTTGAACAAGTCGTTGCGCCGGGGGAGTTCGAGATGCAAGTCGCAGTCCCAGTCGATCTTAAGGGTCGATGCGTGATCTCTGCCTACGTTTATGGCGATAATCGCTGGGCGGTTGGCTCGGGACGCGTTGCGGTGCGAAAGCCCAAATGACGATTCATCGGATTGCATCGTTAGAGGATCGAAGGCTCGATCCCTATCGCCATCTGAGGACCAGCAACCTCACACGCTTCAGCGGACGATTCATCGCGGAGAGTCGACCTCTCGTGCAGCGACTTCTTGCCAGTCCACTCGCTGTCGAGTCGGTTTTGATCGATGAAAGGTTTCTTGAGGAAGCGATGTCCTGGGTGCCTGAGACTGTCTCGGTTTTGGTCGTTCCCAGCGATGCGATCGCGGAGCTGGTCGGCTTCCATTTTCATCGTGGATACCTCGCCTGCGGTATCCGGCCAGCCAAGCGAACATGGCCAGAGCCCGGAACCGGCTCCGAAGCTCCCCATACCGAATGCCATAATTCCTGGACAGGCGCCTATTTGATCGGTGTTCAAGACCCGGAAAACATGGGATCCATTCTCCGATCATGTGCCGCGTTTGGAATCCAGGATGTGTTGATCGGTCCTGAGTGCGTCGATCCATTCGCACGGCGTGTATTGCGCGTTTCGATGGGTAACGCCTTCAAGCTCCATCTGTTTGACGCCCCTAACCCAATCCCGATCCTTGATACGATGCATGCGATGAACACGGAGACTGTCGCTGCATGTCTGCAGAATGACAGCGTGGAATTGATTCAGTGGCAGCGGCAAAATCGCGTCGCAGTGTTGCTCGGCAACGAAGCTCACGGATTGCCTGCAGACATCCTCGACTCGGTGAGCCAACGGGTGAAGATCAGTATGGAATTGGGAACTGACTCACTGAATGTGAGCGTTGCAGCGGGTATTTTTTTGCATCGAGCTCGACCCAATCAGGACATACGCCCTTCCGCCGCAACAACCACGAAGAACAATTATTCGTCATAGAAGAAAAGCATGTGCCGTTCTTCGTGGTCTTGATGAGCACTTTCCTTCCGCGTTTAAGGCTCGCGGATAGAAAATCTAATCCAGCGCGATGTCGAGAGTCGATTGACCCGCTGTCACCGTGACCGTTCTGGTCATACTGGCCTGTCGGAAGTCGGCAGGGACTTTATCAATGGCCCCGGGCTTGCCTTCGTTCGCGGTTACATAGTAAGCATACTTACCGGGAATCACTTCGCCGCGAAAACTACCATCAGCTCCGACGCTCATAGGTACGACATGTCCGGTGTCCAGAGGCTGAAGTGTCAGAAGAACATCTCCGACAGCCGCGCCGGACGCAGTCAATTTCCCAGAGACGGAAACTGGACCCTGGTTCATTTCCACCTTGGGGCCGCATCCTATCAAGAGTGCGAGCCCCGCTAAAACCGCTATCCATCTAGACATACGTAACCCTATTATCCTTACTCAGGAACTTCATAGACGGTACCATCGTTTCGCCCAACCATCCACTTGGCGATTACACCATCGGTATTGGCGGAGAGGAAACGAACCGAACCGTCACCAAACGTAGCGTTCAATCCAGCACCGTGGAACGAGAACGGCTCATCATTGACGCCGCAATTGTTGACCACCCAACGGCATTCCGGCGGACCTCCTGTAGGAGACTGGTAATTGTTGAATCGTGCCAGTCGCGACCCAGGAGCAATAGCGTTGCTCGGACCAGAAAAACCGTTGGTAACGGCGTCTGGATCAGCCCACGCCCACATGTGGCGTCCGGTAGTCGCTGTCGCAGCCGCTGCGGTACCGACAGGAAACGCAGGTGCGGCAACTGGACCGTTGCGTGTCGAGAGCGAACCGAAAAGGGCAACGTTCGGGTGAGCCCGGCCAGCATCCTCGATGCAGAGAAGAGTGTTGGAGGTTCCGTCGGTGGTGCTCGCCATCCTGCTTTGGTCGCAGTCGAGCATTCCCGCAACTCTCATCTGTGCGATTTGCGGATCGTTACTCGGGGTTCGGGCTCCATACGTAGGCGAACCAGGACGACTATCGACATCGGACAGGTCAATGAACATATAGTCCCAACCTCCGAGTCGATACAAAGGATCCCGCGTTCCAGTGTCGAGGGGAGTTGATGGGCAAACATAGCTTGGAATCGAGGTCTGAGCAGCCATCTGACCCGAGGGATGCGCCGGATCGTCGAACGCTCTACCCTTGGTGTTGCGATGCAATAAAGCCCCAGTTGCGGAGACCAACAAGTGGCCGCTCGCTGCATCGGGTGTTGCGCCGTACGCAACCGTAGGCAATGTGGTCATGTCGAACATCTGGAAAACCGTCTGCTGCTCGATGTAAGGCAGAATTTGAGTTGCCGCAGAGTGGATTTGGTAGACCGTTGTGTTGCTACCAGTAGATCCGCACTGACCCGAACCAGGGAATCGCTTGTAAGCCGACTCATGGTTCAAAACACCCAAACCGATCTGCTTCATGTTGTTCGAGCAGCTCATGCGTCTCGCGGCTTCGCGAGCAGCTTGTACGGCAGGCAACAATAGCCCCACCAAAATACCGATGATGGCAATCACCACCAGCAGTTCAACGAGCGTAAAACCTGCTCGCTGACGACGAGAAAAATCATTCACCATGTCAAAAACGCCGAAAGGATTAATACGACGCACGACGCACGACGCCTTACCTCTTCCGGCGTCAGACTCTCGAAGAATATCCACGACGGTAAAAATGGATAGCTTTGAGATGGCGAATTCCCCGAGACTTAACAGAACCGGGCTGCTCGACCAATTGCTTAACACGAAACACACAATAAACCTTGTGAAGTCTTAACAATCGTTGGAGCGTAGGTCTGCGAAGGGGGTGTGGCTACCGGTTCAATGAATCGCTTGGGATTCGAGAGGAATCCTTGCTCGCAACCGTATCCGTTTTCATAGTCTGCGCCTCTTTGTCTCGCAGGAATTGCAGAGAGTATCGGTTCGTGCCGTGAAGGATGCGAACGGAGTTTTCTTGGCGATCGATCGTTCCCAGAAAGATCCTGTGGACCAACCAGGCTGGATGGTCGGGAGCGATTTTGTTCGGAGGAATCATTT
>CAYXFO010000312.1:0-5539 GCA_964464255.1 uncultured Pirellula sp. | reverse complement strand
ATCGGAGGCAATGCGCACGGCGCACCAGGAAATTATTTTTTTCCGTATGAGGGCAACTGGCCGATCCCGGGTACGGAACTCAAAGCGAAATGGAATGTCTTACCCGATGGACAGGATGGAGAATACCTCACCGATCGATTGACCGATGAAGCCGTTCGCTTCATCCGAGATAATCAAGACAGACCATTCTTCCTGTACTTTCCGCACTATGGTGTACACACACCCATCCAAGCCAAACCGGGAACCGCAGCCAAGTACGAACAGATCCCAGAAGATCAGCGTCAGGGAATGCCTGAATACGCAGCGATGGTCGAAAGCGTCGATGATAGTGTCGGCCGTGTGATGCACTTGCTCGATGAATTACAGCTTGCCGAGAAGACGACCGTGATCTTCACCAGCGATAACGGCGGGTTTTGGAAGGCGACTCGAAACACTCCGCTGAGAGCGAATAAAGGAGCCTATTACGAGGGTGGGATTCGCGTCCCTTTGATCATTCGATCGCCTCGCTTGAAACAGCACGGTATGCTTATTGACGAGCCTGTGATCAGCAACGATCTCTACCCCACCTGCCTGGCTGCGGCTGGATTGAAGCCCATCCCCAATCAACATGTCGACGGTCGCGATCTGAGTCCATTGATCCACGGTGACACTACACCCTTGAATCGCCCAGCCCTTTTTTGGCACTATCCGCACTACAATGAACATCCGTCGAGCATCCCCTCGAGTGTGATTCGCAAAGGACCATGGAAGCTGATCGAGAACTTCGACCCGCAAGGACTCGAACTCTACGATCTCGAAAAGGACCCCAGCGAAAAGAACAATCTGGTTACTGTCGAGACCAAGCAGGTATCAGAACTCCATCGCGAGCTCGTGGCTTGGCGACAAAGCGTCGGCGCGGAACCAATGCAACCGAACCCAGATTACGATCCAGAGTCGAAACCTGCTAAAAAAAAGAAAACCAAGGAGTAGCCTCTGCGTCACTCGCGGACGAATCGGGGATGACTGTTTTGTTCGAAGGAACGAAACCTGACTATCCCCTCGATGTTTAATCTGGGAAGGTTTTGCCGATTTTGGCGATTCTCCTGATTGCCGAAACGTTGACGACCGATACTCCCGATGACGGTATCGAGCGACAGGAGTGATAGCATTCCATTCGGTTACCGGGACTTTGGCGATATGGCTCGTGCAAACAGTGGCTCTAATCAGCGCGAACTCGAGTTTACCAGTGAATCGCTCGGCTCCTTGTTGCCTTGGCGCATGGGGCGAGCACACAGGTGGAGTATGCTCGCGTTGGATTAGCTGCTTCGCCTTGCAAGCTTTATTCTGGTTTTTCGCCGGGCAGGCTTATGTATTGGCCCAGAGGCCGGATCCTGTGAAAGTTCCGGTAGAAGTGGAAGTCCAGCAGTTGTCTCGGGAAGCGGTGGAGTTGCTGCAAAAGTCGCAAGCGATTCCGGGACAACTACCGTTGCTCCCATCGCCGCAGAATGCGCAACCGACTGCGAGCCCAAATTCCAAATTGATTCCGATCGCTCAGCCACCGCAGGGGCCTGGTCAGGTTCATCTTCAGGTCCAGGATAACTGGGTACACCTGACCACCCGAAATGCGACGGTGGCAGAAGTGTTGGCGATGATTTCCTCGCAGATGGGATTGAACATCGTCACTGCCGAGGAGCTCAATCAACGCGTGAATGTCACTCTCAACGGTGTCCTGCTCGAGGATGCACTCAACTCGATTCTGAGTGTCAACGGTCTCGTGTGGGCACGCCAAAACAACATCATTACCATCAGCACCGCTGATCCCGAGAAGAAACTCGCGCCAAACGTGCAGGGGAAAGCAATTCAGGTATTCACACTCAACTACGCGATGGGTGAAGATATCAATCAGGTGATTCTCGGCTTGCTCTCGCCGATCGGAAAATCGTACGTGATCAAGATTTCTAAGGAAGAGCAACGGTCGGCTCGCGAGCAGTTGATTGTCGAAGATCTTCCACCCTACATCGAACGAATTGCTCAGTACATTTCGCAAGTCGATGTCGCGCCAAGGCAAGTGATCGTTGAAGCCAATATTTTGCAAGTCACACTCAAGGACAGCAATAAGAATGGTGTGAACTTCGACCAAGTCGCTCGAGTGAGCAACTCTTCGGTCAACTTTAAAACCATCGGCCTCACAGCCCAAGCGACTCCGACCGCGGCGATGGAAATCAACGGCAGTGATCTGACAGGGTGGATTGAGTGCCTGAAATCAACCAACGATACCAAGACGCTCGCTTCGCCAAAAGTCGCCGTTTTGAATGGTCAAGAAGCAAAAATCAACGTCGGAGGCAAACTGGGATATCTACTGACGACCGCCACACAGTCCGCAGCCCTTCAGAGCGTCAGTTTCCTCGATTACGGCGTCATGCTGACCGTCTTGCCGATCATCACCGAAGATGGTCGAGTGTTGCTGAAGGTCCATCCTCAAGTTTCTACGGCCCGGATCAACAACACATCGAAACTTCCCGAGAGCGAGGCGACCGAGGTAACCACCAATGTCATGCTCTACGATGGGCAGGCGATTGTGATCGGGGGATTGATCAAGGAAGAGAAAAACGACAGCCAGAACAAAGTACCCTTCTTTGGCGATATCCCGCTCGTCGGCCGACTGTTTCGCGGACGCTCGCTGGCCAAGGAGCGGAGTGAGATTATCATTACCTTGCTGCCTCGGATCGCGATGCCAGGAGATTGTGAGTGCCTCGATTTCGACCCACAGGTCGTCCAGGCCAGCACGCCGATCATGGACAAAAACCTCAATCCCATCAATCGTGCGGTATGGGAAGGAGAAGTTGAGGGAGCGGCCGACAAGCGTAAACGATGGTGGCCATGGGGTGCGCATCGCGAGGACAGAAGATCATCACAAGCTCCCCAACATGCAGCATCGATATCGTTGCCAACGTATGAACCGATGGTTCCTCGCGAAAAGCAACTAGCACCGCCGATCGGGTTCACGCCGCAGGGTGATCCACTCGGCATGCAATCCAATCCACCTGAGCAGATTGCGCCTACAACGATGCCGATCTACGAGCCAACGCTGACCGATCTTCCATTGCTTCCGAACCAAGCTTTTCCACCTCAAGGAAACGGACGCTGAGGCGAACAAGAGCTGCGCCTTAGCAAGCTATTCGAAACCCTCTCGCCGCCCGGGTTGCGACGGATCGGCACGTTGTAACTGAGCCGTGGTTTTCTTGTGCCGTTATGGTGTTCTTACAACAGGTTGCTGCTCGACAACGACTGTTTGAGTAGTTCCAGATGCTTCATCGATGGAACTGGGAATCAATCGCATCGGGGTGAATGCAGGATAGAATCCCGGCGGGGGATTCAGGATCATGTTGGAGTCAAAGTTGATGTCCTTGGTGGTGTTTTGAACACTAATTGTGTTCCTGGCGAGAATAGGCCCGGTCAGTGTTCGGATTCTTCCCATCGTTGAGTTACTATTCCCAAGGTTGATCGTCTGCGTTGAGAGGATTGCGCCATCGATTCGGCATGGGAACGTATCGAGGTGGTCGGAGTCTGATGCTCCGGCAAAGGGAGTATGGGTCGGATTGAAGTTAAATCGTACATCGCTCTCTCTCAGCAAGTTCATTCCCCATGTATCCAGCGTGGTGTTGTCGACGATAGGTGCCTCGGCAATGATTGCTGGGTAGTTTCTGCTGAGTGCTTCCCAGACGATACCGCGCGAGAGGACGACGCGAGGACAGTTTCGGAACACCAGAGTGGATCGGATGCGAGAGTTCTCGATGAATACGTCTCGACCACGACAATCGACGATGTAAATCCCCGATGTTGATCGGACCGAGTTGTTCACGGAGAACGGATTGAATGCGTCGCTGAGCAGGGTGTTCTGAATATGAACCGCGCTAGTGTTCTGCGAATTGTTGGTCATCGATATGATGTCGAAGTTGAAGTTGCATGTATTGTTGCTGATTATCCCCAACTCGACTTTGGTCGGTTGTCGATTGAGGACATCGGGAAGATCTGGGAAATCCCAAGTCCACGATACTTGGCCCCATGTATTAGCGTTAACGTTCACGGAGGGACCGACGTAGGTCTGGGTTGCGGAGGGGTTGTTGAAGAAGAAGGTGATTTGCCATTGAAACGAGGCGGCTTGGTTTTCCGGTCTTACCCAGCCACGGATGACATATCGATTCCATCGGACTAGATGCCGCGAGATTTCCAGAACAATAGAGTTGTTTCCGGAGGTACGTCCTGTCAATCGACCGGAGTACGCCGTCTTATAACCTCTGGTCTTATCGTGAGTCAGTATCGCGTTGGAATTGCTGTACCAGGGGGATAGCCCGTCTGCGAAACTCGGATTGACAATGAGTTCCTCCCCTCCGATCGGTGGTTGGATCGTCACTGCACCAGAGGCGTTCCTGTAGGCGGCGCCAGGATAGGAAGTCGTGTTGTTCCGGTCGAAACTAGGAACTGACATATTCCATGGAATCGATGCGACCCGCCGCTGCATAAAATTTGACATGGTTCCTGTAAATGCACTGCCTGTCATTGCGTCCATGAAAATATTGGACGACGAGGCTGATGTATTCTGCCGTGCGATCGACCAGTGATTGGCATTGACCGTCGATGAGGTATGGTTGATCGATGCATCGTTGGAATACAGGGCGGATCGAAATCCTTCGTAGAGGGTCGGTCGCGCTTCGTACCGAGCGGTCAATCGCTGAATCGCGCTGCCGAAGGTTCCTACGGAGGTGACTTGTGCCGCTCCTCTAGAGCTGACGCCTAATGGGGACATCGTTGCCGAAACGGTGAATCCAGATCGGGAACCCAAACTCACATTCAATGCAGCAGCGGGATTGCTCAATGCCTGAGCGTTGTATTGACGTTGCCAGTATTCGAGTCCGGCCTGGGCCATGCGCCTCGCTTCGACCTGATCCCGTATCTGCTGATTCACTCTGCCCGCCACCCGCGATGTTTCCAAGCCTGCAACGGCTAAACATGCGATCAGCGCAGTCACTCCCATAACCACCGGATAGAGGCTGCCGAGTCGTCTCGGTCGTCGCGAAGGAACAGTGCGACCTAGGTTTGGATGGGTAAGCATGGCAAGCATTCGAAGTATTAAGGGCCTTGAAAGGGGCTACTGGTCAGGGAGTCGCCATTCTTGTAAGCAACCGAGGTTGCAATCGTCTTGCCGCTGCGAGAGACAACCACCGTGACTCGGTACACCCGATCATAAGTCGTGTTGGTCGTCGTCCAGTTATTGCTCCGTAGTCGTTCGACCGTTGTTCTTCTGGACCAACCGTCGTAACCGTTGATGATGACGCCCGATCGATTGCACGGTGGGGATTCCGAAAGCTGGTGATAGTCGTCGACGTCATCCCAATTGGATCGGTTACTTCCGTTCGATTCACCTGTTTCGCGACCCAAGGTTGTGGAGGCACCGTTCTCCGGGTCGGCTGCCGGAAGGGCGAGGATCTCTGTCAGCAACTCGTTCGCCAGGGAAGTCCCCTGCAAGCGAATCATCTCCGAAGCCGCTCGCGTTCGCGAC
>CAYXFO010000311.1:0-5553 GCA_964464255.1 uncultured Pirellula sp. | reverse complement strand
TGGGAGAGGAAGTAATCGTCTCGTTCTTGGAGGGGGATCCCGACAGACCGTTGATCACTGGTCGAGTATACCACCAAGAGGCGATGCCCCCATTCAGTCTTCCCGGCGAAAAGACCCGATCAGGGATAAAGACCAAGACGTACAAGGGGAAGGGATTCAATGAAATGTCGATGGACGATACGCCAGGCAAAGAGCAGATCCGTATCCATGGCGAGCATAATCTAGATGCGGTCGTGAAGAATAACGAGACCCATACGATCGGCAAGGATCGTCAAAAAATGATCGGAAACGATGAGACCGTTTCCATTATCAATAATCAGTCGATCAAAATTGGAAACGATCAAGTATTGGATGTAGGCAACAATCGATCAACCACCGTTCATGCAAACCACATGGAGAGTGTGAAGGCCGCTCAAACGGTGAGTGTCGGTGCGGATCAGACGATCAAGGTTGGCGCTTCGCAGAACAACAAGATCACCGCAAATCAGTCGACCTCCATCGGATCGAAGCAGTCGACTGATATCGGACTGGCCAAAAATGAGATGGTCGGTGCCATGGCAAACGAACTGGTCGGGTTCATCAAGACCGTCAACGTCGGAGTAGCTATGAATACCATCGTGGGTGCGCTGAATTCGGAACAAACAGGAGGAGTCAAGCACATTGTCGCCGGCACCAAGTTCGAAGTCGTTTGCGGAGCTAGTTCCCTGACGATGGACTCCGGTGGCAAGATAACGATCAAGGGAACCAATATTTTGATCGACTCCTCCGGACCGACCAAGATCAACGGCGCACCAATCGATTTGAACTAGTACTGCCTGAGGTTGATACCATGTTGTTTCGAAACTACACACCATTTCCGCCACTGTGCTTTGAGAGTCGCGATGAGAATCAGAACGATTTCGGCGTCGTCGTCTTGCGAGGCAGCTTCAAAATCGAGAGCGGCAAGCGACTGCGCCTGAACCAGCAGCAGGATCCGATTGTATTCGTGGATGAGTTCTACGGAGATCCACAAAAATCGAGCTTGAAGACCCAGGCTTCTCTGATTCCTTTCAAACCCAGCACGGATGTTTTTGTCACAGCCAATGCGTACTCACCGAGCTTTCGTGCAGAGCCCGCGTGGAAGGCCGGTATCCGATTCGGCGAGATATCAAAGAACTTGTTTGTAACTGGACCGCGAATGTGGGAATCGCGTCTGGGTCGCATGACGATTACCAATCCTCAACCTGTCGTCGAGGTGCCCATCCTCTATGAATCAGCCTTTGGAGGATGCTACCAAGACAAGGATGGTAATCGTGTAGCCTGGCCAGAGAATCCCGTGGGTCGGGGCTTTGTCGACAAAAACAAACGCGAACCGATAAATGCTCCGCAAATTTTTGCAACCGAGCAAGATGCTCGCAATCTATCTTATGGAACACCATGCACTACCGCGGGGTTGGGACCCGTCGCTCCGCATTGGGCGCCACGAACAAGTCACGTCGGAACCTACAACGAGATGTGGAAACGGACCCGCTTTCCCGATCTCCCAAGCGACTTTAACTTTGCTTTCTACAGTTCAGCATCCGAGGGACTCACTCTCCCAACGTTCGCCAAAGGAAGCGAACGGGTTGAGTTGACCAATTTGACCGTTGAACGAAAAACCGTATTCGCACTCCCCGGCCTTCAACTGGCATCGCTCCTGAGATTCGAATCCGGGGCAGTCATCCCAAGCCCAGTCATGTTGGATACCATCGACATCGATGCGATCAAAATGAAAGTGCATCTGACTTGGCGAACGGTCTATCCAGTCAACGCTGGATTGAGGGCTCTTGAGATTCGGGCTAAAGACATTCATGCGAAAAAGAAGCTGGAGGTCTAGGCTATGCCTGTTCAAGAAGGTACTGCGAAAAGCGCGGGATTCATAGTCGTCAACAAGATGCCGGATGTCTGCCTGTCACCGAACACTCCTGTCCCATACAACATCATCGCGTTCCTTTCGGATGCAGCGATAACATCGGAAGCTCAAGGTAACGAAGTTCGCTTTCAAGGCTTCTCGGCGTTTAACATGAAATCCCGCGTCACCAAATGCTTCGGTGATCAACCAGGGGTCGGGCTTGGAATCGGCTCCGGTGCCGTCGGCGGTTGGTGTCGTCCGATCACTCCTGTAGAGACAGTCAATTGCAACGGAACCAAGCTATGTCGGCATGAACACACGGAATTCGAAATGAACTGCCTGGGGCCAGACGGGCCAGGCAACACCATCGGTAAAGTAATTTATCTCGGCGCAATGCTTGCAGGCGATGTCGCTCCAGACGGGGCGATGCCAAGCGGCTCCAATGAAGTCCTAAAGGCGGAGACACCTAAAGAACCCAGTTTTCTTGATAAGATCAAAGACTCCCTGAAGATCGAATCGATCGAAGATGCTGTCGCCTTGGCTGATCAAGCCTACCAATTATCTCAGGTAGACTGGTCCAACCCTGCCGCAGCACTCGGAGCTCTTGCAGGAATGGCTGAGCGCGCTGGCCTAAAGGATCTCTCCAAAGCGTTTGGACTCGGTCAAAAGGCAGTCAAGGCTGATTGGAGTAAACCGTCTTCGATACTCAAGCATGCTGCGGAACTAGGGGCCGGTGCTCTGGAGCTTGGAAGCTCCCTCAAGAAATCCATCGCCTCGGAATCGAAGGACAGTCCCTACAAAACCAAAGCCGACAAACTCGACGCTGATGGCGAGAAAACGTTTGCTTCACCCGCAGAAGCCGCCCGGAACAAGGCCGCCATTCAGGCAGCGGTTAACGATAGCCCCACAGGAGTAGCAATCGTCGGTGGTGACCATGCGGGCGGACCAAGCATTTTCTCACCCCCTTGGAAACAGGGATATGATCACGTCATGGTCGCCTACAAGGAAAACGGGGAAATCAAAATCGCGGAAATGATGCCCTCCGGAGAATCAGGGATCGGTAGAAATTTCGGATCTCCCAATGCACCCTCTCGCAGCCTCGATGATGCGTCCAGAGGCTACGATCTCGTCCATGCGGTGCCGGTGACAGGACTCTCCTCTCAGCAAAGCAGCGACTTCGTCGAAAACATGAAACGAAATACCGCGCCCGGAAATGTCTACTCGTTCAACGACAGCGACATCGGAGGCAAAAAAGGAGAGCAGTGCGCAAGCAGCATCGGTACTTCGCTGACGCAGGCTGGAGTCCCCAACAGGATCACATCCAACGGCGACTTGAATCTGGTTCGCCCAGACAATGTGTTGGATGAAGCGGAAAGAATCAACCGGCAAAAGAGATAAGCCTTTTCGATTGAGTCCATTTTGTAACCAAGGTATTCGTCGAGCTATCGCCATGTACAACCCAATCGATCCAGAGATTGACCGTTTCAGCAAAAATCTTTGGCGCCCAAGCCAACTGAAAACCGAAGGTCGGGATCGGACTTCGACGTTTGCACCCGCGCCGAAAATTCGTCCGGAAACCCCGAACGAAGCACAATTCTTCGAACTTCCGACGCCGAATAAAAACCACTCGGAAAATATCAACTCCGCGAATCATGGTCACTCGATGGATTCAACTGTTGAATCGCTCGCCGCATCAGCGACCAGGAGTTCGGCGAAGCTTCACAAAACTCTCGAGAGCTACTCGAAAAGCGACTACAAGTTCATCTCCACGAATGAGCTTGCACATCTTCGAGAAGCCAATCCCATCTCCTATGACCGCATCGATGCTTTGTCGGACGAACAACGCCGAGGGCTGCTCGCCGCAGGTCGTCCCGATGCCCTTACATTGCTAATCCCGAGTTCTCGACCAACTGCCGGTATCTCAGAAGTTGATCCGTCCCAAGCAGTCCCAAAGTGGGAAGAGGTTTTTCATTCTCAGAGATCGCCATCGGGAGCAACCGAAGTCGTAGGCAAACGATTTCATCAGGGCGACTGGTACCATTTCTCCAGCCGAATCGCAACGCCGCCGCGAGGTCACCAAGGGAGCGAACCCAATCACAGCCCATCTGCGCCACGGGCTTCGACCCTCTTTGCTTCGGACAAAGTGCTCCATAAGGATCGCGCCGCCGCTCATACGAAGCCTGCCGATGTCACCGACCAAGACCTATCCAACTTGATCCATGCTGTTCGCGGAATCACCGAAGGCCCTTGGAAACCTTATCTTCAAGGGGCAACATTGAAAGGGAGCGATCACGATGTAAAAGGGGTGAAGAAGTCTGATAAACCTAACGCGATGAAAGCGTTTAATGCAAAATTCGATTCCGTGATGGGAGTCCTAAAGGGGATCCAGGATGTTGCCAAGGGGATCCAGCAGGCAGCAGAGTTTTTCGGCCTCCTCGGGGAGTTGGGCAAGTTCGGTGACGTTCTCAGTTGGATCGGCTCTATCAAGTTGCCCAAGAAGCCAGCTGATCTCATCAACTCGATCTTGACAGGTTCCGGAATCCTCCCAGGGAAAGCCGAACCAACACAAGGTCTCATCTGCATGGGAAGCGGCGAGGGTGGTCTCGTGGTTACCAAGGGCGGCGCGGCAGCAGCAGCCTTCGGCAACGGCTTGGTCAATCAAGTTGGCGTCCTTCAGAACGGTGACGGTTCAGCACCCAAAGCACCCGATGCAAAGAACAAAACTGTGCCTGCTAATGGTCCCAAAAACCCCAACAAGAACCCGCAGGATGATCCATCGAAAAAAGACCCGCCAAATAAGGAAACTCCACAGGGCGGTACGCCACCGACAAATCCTCAAACGCCTCCCGTATCACCTACTCCACAACCTGAGGGCGGCCCTGGACCGAACAATCCCCCGCCTCAACCCGCTCCAACCCCCACACCGAATCCTACTGATCCCAATCAAGTCCCAGGACCAGTAACGGATCCAACAGCAACGAACAACACGGTAAACGAATCGGAGTTGGCGATGGGTTGTCGATTACAAGGTTCTCAGAAATACGGCCCCGAGAATGCAGGCTGCTATGTAAAAGGAACCAACAAGGAAATCGACACTGTCGCCGAAGTTGGCCCATTCGAACTGAGGCAGGAATCGTCAACATCCGTCGAACTAGGGGCAGGAATGCATGGTGCTTCGGGGGCGATGGGGAAAGGAACTCAGTTCGGTATCCACAATCCACACAATAACGACTCCTTCTATGCAGGCTGTAACGCACAGGGTGGGACACCGGGGAATAATTCGGCTGGTTGTCAAATGGGATTAACCGCCGGTCGTGACGATAGCAACACCTTTGGTGTTAGCCTTGGAATTGGTACCAGCAACCCATTTGGTATCTCAAGGGAATGCGTTTCGGGAGGAAATGGTAGTCCTCAAGTTCAAACCACCATCAATGTTCCCGTGCGAAATCCCCTAGTCCCCACTGCGCCATTGAATATGCAAGTATCCGAGCGACATCCTGATACGGATGGGATATGCGCTCAAGCGTTTGGCTTGAATAACATCCCATCCGATAACCATTAGCCGCACTAACGCCGAACCAGAGCAAATCTTGTTAGTGGATACGCTGGCCGGGTTGCGCTCCGGAGTCGATGCCGAGCAAGAATACTTCGGTCCCGCCAGGGCCTGCCGCAGTGACCATCCC
>CAYXFO010000310.1:3853-5618 GCA_964464255.1 uncultured Pirellula sp. | reverse complement strand
GGCTAATAGTTGCACTATGATATTGACAGAGGGGTTTAAAAGCCCGATAATCCTTTTCTCGATTTTTGATCGTGGTGCGACTCGGAGGATCGTTGACGATGCAAACGGCTATTCGATTTGCTGGGACATGCCCGACCTGTGGCAGGCATCTGCACATCCCGATCGATTTGCATGGCAAATTGGTACGATGCCACGGATGCGGCGCGGAATTCAGGGCGACCGGCCGGTGGGAATTGAGCCAACAGGAATCCGTGCCTCACGAATCAGCGCCGGTATCTGTAGAACCAACGAGAGCAGGAACAGGTCTTGAGGAATCATCTGGGCAGCGCCATGCGTTGGACATCCGGGTGGACACACTTCTGGCAGCGGCGGACCGGCAGTTGCATCAAGCCTGCATGCACCATTCCCGATAGCGAGTGTCACTCTGTGCGAGTCGACCTGTTCGACTCTCCGAACCAACCACTCTCCGAACCAACCACTCATCGCTCACGGGAAAACGTCCCAATGCGCGATTCCTTTATCGCAACGCCATGTTCCGTCGGGTCGTTTCTTCAGGATAGCCCGAAGTATTTCTCGCGAATCAAGCACAGCGAGACGCATTTGGGATGTTGAGAGAACTTCGTTATCAGGCAGATGCTGCCCATCCAGAATGCGTCTCATGACGACATCATCGACGCTCCAATGCTCCCAATGTTTCAATGCGGCGATGGGAGGATCTAGGCATGCATCGGAGAAGTGGTCTTGGATCGACTCGAGGGCACGTGAGGCCTCGATCCTGAATGGACCTACGCGTACGCGAGTCAGTTCCGTCATTACGGCATCGGTACCGAGCGATTTCGCGAGATCGCTTCCCAAAGTGCGAATATAAGTTCCGGTGCTACATCGAATCCTGACACGAATCCGTGGATGCTCATACTCCAGCAAGTCCAGTTCGTGAATCATGATTGTGCGAGGGGGCATGTGAACTTCGGTCCCTCGTCTTGCGGACGCATGCGCACGTTTGCCGTTTACCCTGATTGCGGAGTAGGTCGGGGGGACCTGCACAATGGGGCCTAAAAATCTCGTCATGGCATCTTGAATCGAATTTCGGTCGAATTCCATCTGCATTGGAACCGACTCGCATTGGGTCTCTAAATCTCCGGAGGGGCTTCGCTGCCCCAGAGTGAAACCAGCCACATACTCTTTGTCCAATTCATGGATCTCGTCCATCAATCGAACTGCTGGCCCGACCAGGATCAGGAGTACCCCTTGCGCTAGAGGATCCAAGGTCCCTGCATGTGCAACCTTGCTCGGACGAAGTGGTTTGACCAGTCTGTTGACGCAATCTCGACTGGTTGGACCTATCGGCTTAAAGAGATTGAGGATCCCGTACTTCACCAACTCACTTCCACCGTTGCGCCGACTCGAACGCCGAGCATCATCGCTGCCGAGTCGTCTACCAAATGCAACCGAAGTGCTCCGGATGGTACTAGGACGGCCACGAGCGTCATCGATGGTTGATTATGGTCAGCACCGAAGATCCCGAAGGTTTCATGTTCGTCGTCCACCGTCACTTTTGTTTCGGGGCCGCAGTTTATTCCTTCTAGCTGACCTGCGAGCAGATCGGTGATGAGATCCCCATGGTCCGTTACTTCAACAACTTTTCCCTGAATACGTCCGGTCACTGAAAGCGATTCCTCATAAACGCGACAAGTCAGAATGAGTTCGGTTAGTGTAACCACTTCGGAACAGTTTTGTTTCGCATAGGAAGCAAGACTCTACCCAG
>CAYXFO010000310.1:972-3843 GCA_964464255.1 uncultured Pirellula sp. | reverse complement strand
GAAAAAATGGCCCGTTCCGGATGAAGATTTCGAGAAATATCGATTCATCAGCCCAGCGGGAGGATGGGGCAAGTGTCAAACCAGGTTCGCCCTTGGTTTTGCATCCATTCGCTGCACTGTGTCGGGCCCCACATTCCCGGCTCGTAGATATTTAGGGAGGGAGCGGCGGGACTCTTCCATGCGGTGATGATCGGATCGATGATCCTCCACGATTGCTCGACCTCGTCGCTTCTTGCAAACAAGCCGGGATCCCCGAGCATCGCATCGAGCAGCAATCTTTGATACGCGTCCGGCGGTTCTTTACCACTACTGTCGAATCGGAAATCCAATTCGCTGAGTCGAAGACGCATGTCCGAGTCGGGAACTTTGGATTGAAAGAAGATCTGCACTCCTTCGCCCGGTTGGATCTGGATGACCAAGCGGTTGGCTTCCGGTCGATAGGATTTTTGGTCTCCGAATAACATGTGAGGAGGTTCGCGAAACTGAATCACGATTTGGGTGGATCGGCAACTCATCGCCTTTCCGCTTCGCAGGTAGAATGGCACCCCTCTCCAACGCCAGTTGTCGATGTACAGTTTGAGAGCCGCAAATGTTTCCGTTTGGCTATCGTTGGGAACCCCCTCTTCCTTGTTGTAGCCTAGGTACTGACCACGGATACCGAACTCGGCAAAATCGCTACCGCGGTAAGGACGAACAGCTTGAAGCACCTTTACTTTTTCGTCTCTCACGAATTCTCCGGTGTAGCGAACCGGAGCTTCCATTGCCGTGACCATCAATAACTGGAAGATATGGTTTTGAAACATGTCGCGGAGCACTCCTGCTTTATCGTAGTACCCGCCACGTCTCCCAACAGAGACTTCTTCCGCAACGGTGATCTGTACATGTTCGATGTAGTTGCGGTTCCAGAGAGGTTCAAAAATGGTATTCCCGAATCGCAAGACCAAAATATTTTGGACCGTTTCTTTGCCTAGATAGTGATCGATTCGATAGATTTGGTCCTCGCGGAACGTTTGGTGAATGGAGTCGTTGAGTGAATGTGCAGTTGCCAGATCGGTTCCAAAGGGCTTTTCGATAACAACGCGACGCTGACCGATCTGATCGTTGTGCAACCCCGCCTTGCCGAGTTGCTCGATCGCGGATGCATAAAGTTGCGGCATGGTCGACAAGTAGTAAACACGATCGGCAGGTTTGTTTTCCTCGATTTCTTGCAGGAAAGCCCCCAGCCTTACGAAGTCATCTTGGTTTGCAATATCGCCCGGGCAATAAAAAATGTTTTGAGAAAATGAGTTCCAGGCTTCGGCGTTGAATTCGCCCTTCACATACTTGGCGGTACTTTCTCCCAGTTGCGATCGCCACTGGTCTGTGCTGAACGCGCTTCTGGCAACCCCTACAATCCGCGATGGCTTCGGCAATCGATCGCGGAGGTACTGTCGATACAACGCAGGAATCAGCTTGCGGCTTGTCAAATCACCTGAAGCGCCGAAAATCACTATGCTGTGTGGCATATCGTACCTGCCGTTCATTCTCAATTACGGTTCTGAAGTCGGGTTTGAAAACGCCTTCCTAGTATAACGGAATCTATCCTTCTGCTATGAGCCTCAGTTTATTTCTCGTTCGCCACGCTCAGTCCGCTAACAACGCGCAGGACGAGTCCCTGCGTATCCCGGATCCCCCCATCACTCCACTAGGTTGCAGGCAAGCCCAGCGCTTGGCCGATGCGCTCGCTCCCTTGGGTCTAACGCGACTGTACGCCAGCCCGTTTTTGCGTTCCATCCAGACCGCTCGCGATGCGGCGAGTCGGCTTGGATTGCAGCCGATCATTCACCGCGAGCTATTCGAGCAAGGGGGCTGTTATCGTGGCTTCGCACTCGGAGATCGGCATCCCATGCCTGGAATGGGGCGCAGGGCTTTACAGCAATTGTGCCCCACCTGGGAGATCGATCCGGAGATCCCCGAAGGAGGTTGGAATACTCTCGACCATTATGAAATGCTTCCTGAGGCCAGAGAGAGAGCCAAACGCGTTGCCGCCTGGATCGACTTCGCATACGGCGAACTAGGAGATCGTCGGGAATCAGGCGAACGGTGGGGAATGGTGATCCATGCTGATTTCAAACTGAGGCTCCTGGAGGCCCTGTTGAGAAGAGAAGATCTCGAGGAACATCTAGGCGAGGTAGTCAACACATCGATCTCTCGCCTCACTCGAAGCCATGGAACATGGAGGCTCGACTTCTGGAATGCACATCAGCATCTTGAGCCCGAGGAGGTCACTACCTAGAGCGAACAGATTGCTGCAGTGCATCGTCTCAACGGGATGCCTGCGCTCCGCGATCTGGCGTGACAGAGGCCTTCTGAAACTCGCTGAGCCGCAATAATCGCTTTGCCTCTCGCAAAAGAAAATCCGCATCCATGAACGGTTCGTGGCCGATGTCCTGCCAACGGATCCGCCCCTCGCCATCCACAAAAATCGTTCCGTGCAATGGTTGCCCTTCAAAGTCATCGAAACATCGAAAGGCTTTGAATGCATCCAAGCTCGCATTCGATGCGAGCGTAATCCGCATCTCCGAATCGTACCTCTTGAGCCCTTCGGCAAGCGACTGTGGAGTTTCGGTACTCACGCCAAGGACCTCGATACCTGCTTCGCGAAATCGCTCCACTTGCGGTGAAAATTTCCCCAACTGCTCCGCGCAGTGCAGACATCCAAATCCGAGGTACAGAATCAACACATAGGGTTTGCCCTCCATGCGCTTGGATGAAAACTCTTCGCCCGCAGCATTTGTTGCTCCCCAAATCGGTGCCGCAGGCGCACTCCATCGCAAGGGGCCTAAGGAATCTAGAGCAGGTCGATCCCCTAGATCCTTCGGAATCATCGGT
>CAYXFO010000310.1:0-962 GCA_964464255.1 uncultured Pirellula sp. | reverse complement strand
CCGGGTGCGTCTCCTGCGCGATCAACCGAACGCGATCCAGCAAAGGCAACTTGGAATCGCACGCGAAGAACAGATCCGAACACTGTTGAACCCCTTTCTTGCGAGCCTCTTTCCACGATGCAAGCGAGGGGTTGCCGGGTTGGCCTTGGATGGCTTGGTGCGCCACCCATGCATTGATCGCCGCCGGAAGTACCTGACCTTTCGAAGCGTTCAATAAATTAGTAGATTTTTGAATCGCAAGCTCATGGGCCCCGGCGAGGGAGCACCATTCGATTCGCTGTATCGATTCGATCATGTCCCTCGCTTCGTGCGATATTCGGACCGCTGCTCGGTAATCCCCACGCTTGGCTGCAAGATGGGCATCGAGCGCCGCAAGCCGCCCCCCCAGTCGATAGTATCGATAGCGGATTTCATGCCTCGTTTTCGCTCGTTCTCGATCCTCAGCAGGCTTGTCTTTCCATGCCGCATCATCGAATTCCCGATTCACTCTTTCGGGCAAAGCAGGGTCATTTTCGGCATGGAACAAATCCGCAGGGGGATCAAACGGTTCAAGCAATTGAGGAGGACGCGGCCGCGTATCCGCGTTTGCCTTATCAAGTTCCGCCATCGATCCTCTCAACGAGCTTCGCACGGATGCGATTTGCTCACGAATATTTGTCGCGTCTTCAATATTCCCGAGTTGCGCTAGCGCGATCCCTTTCCAAGCGAGTGCCGCATCTTGAGAATACTCTGCATCGTCGGGGTCTTTGAGATAGGGGGAATTGGAAAGCTCGAGCATCTGTTGCCACTGTTGGAAGTTGCTCAAGGCGGCGACAAGTCTTTGCCGACCATACGATGCGCTGCCAGACCCTTCGACCATGTTGAATTCGGGGTGCCTCGGCAACTCGATCATGTTCTTCGACAAAGCAATCGCATCGTCGATCCGTCCGAGGAACATCCAATTGCGGATCAACCATTCATTA
>CAYXFO010000309.1:2866-5637 GCA_964464255.1 uncultured Pirellula sp. | reverse complement strand
CGTCCGCTTGCTTCCGACGATCTTCTCCATGAATCGGACCCTCGATAACGGGTCGAGCGAGGGGATCGCATCGGAGGCGACCGACGTACCCGGCACCGCATCCGATCGAGCTTTGACGACAGCGATCAGTTGGCCACCAGCACCGCCGGGTGCATCTTGGGTCAATTGAGCCAAGGCTACTTGCAGCGCGCTCAGGTCCTCGTTGCGAACCGACAGAATCGTTTGCCCAGCTCGCGAGCTTCGCGCGATCCGAGCGTCGGCAACAACCACTTGAGATACTGCTCGCGTCAAATCAACGCTGGAAGCGGAAGAAAACTGCGGCTTGAACACACCGCGCAGCAAGATCGCAACATGGTCTTCCGCTTCAAAGCTATCCAGTCCTTCGATCTGGCGATCCGAAACGGGGAGCAATGTTTCCCCCGATCGTACCCCTGCAGCCAAGCCACCCTTGGTCCCTACAGGCATGAAGTCGTCGCTGCTCAGGAATTCTCCCTTGGCTTTCGCCTCGCGAAGAACGCGACCGTAAAACAAATGGACCTCCTCGACAGTGATCGCGTTCGCAAACCGCCGATCCTCCTCCGAAACCAACTGCGTGGCGATCCTTTTGCGGTTGCCCGACCACGCGTTCTCATGGAACTCCTGAAACGGTTGAAGTGGCACCGAGGTGACGACGATCCGTTTGGTGCCCGGTTCCAGCTTCTCCTGCGAGATGGCATCGGAATGAAACGCCACGGTGAACAACGCATCGCGCGAAGCCAACGCTGCAGTGAACGATTCGACGTCTCGATCTTCCACCGCAAGGATCACCGGAGGACCATCCATGCGAGATGGAGCACCGCTACCCGAACCGCGTCGATTCAGTTCGTTCCCCAGCGAACGCATCGCGGACGCCGGCGCGGGAAATCCAACCGGTGCGATCACCAGAGCGTCCGTAGCCACAAACCAGGGCTCGGCCCGAAAGCCAAAGGATTCGTCCCACGTTCGTTGGGTCTCGCGCGTGCCGATGGAGTCCGACTTGCGAACGACCACCGTGCCATCGCTTCGCGTCTCGGTTTCTTCCCGCTCTTCCATGCTTTCCAGTGTGAAGCTGACCATCAAATCGATCTCATCGCCGATTTGCAAATGTTCCGATCCATAGATTCGGTTCCACGGAATCGCGAACGCTGTCCGTCCCGCAGGTATGTATCGGGTGATCGAAGGGCGATCTCCCACCGCGGTGGCGGAGCTTGTCGTCTCGTCCGTTTGTTGAACGTAATGAACCCAATGCTGGCCCGACGAAGAGACGGGATGCGCGCCACCCGCCTTCCGATCATCGGGGACTGTCGCCGGGAGATTCTTCCGTGACGGGGGGCCGGAAAGTATATCACTCCTGCGCAAATAGCTTCCCGCCGGAATATCTTGCCGCGCGATCGATCCAATCGCCTCGTCCAGAGAGGTGATGATGTCCATGCGCTCGACATCGTTCCGATGCTTGGTTTCGAAGCGAAGGGTTCGGGTCGCCGGGCTGACGAACGATTCGCGGGTGATCACGTGGTATGCGAGCACAGGATTCACCAACACCGGTACACGCACCTCGTGGCTGTCAGAGGATGTTGCCGTTTCCTTCGCTACCTCGGTCGCCGTGTTGCCCTCGGGTTTCATCGAATGGGCGATGCAGGTGATCGTCAACGATTGATTGATCGCACGCTGCAGTGGGATCAAGTCATCGGGTTGGACAGCGATCGCCACTTCGTACTTGGGGACGTTTTGGATCCGCTTTCCCTGCGTCAAGGATGCGGATGTCGATGCTTCATTCCGGACATAGACCGGTTTGAGAACCATCGCCTTTTGGGCAAGTAGAAACGGCTCGCGCGGTTCATTTCCTTTTTCATCGTCGCCATCGTCGTCATCGTTTGGATCCAGCGCTGAACCGGGGCTCCGCATGCTCGCCATCAAGTCGATTTGGTCCCCTGCTTCCAGGGCGTGAACACCGGTCAGCTTCGTAGCATCCAGCGTCAGGGCTCTCATCCCCACCGGGGTCGCACCGGCAATCCCCTCCGGGGTCCCTTGAGGAAAGAAGGTCGATTCCTGGAAGCCTAACCCAGGCCTTTTGTCTCGCTTCACCACCCGACCGATAATCGTGCTCGGATTCATGATCGCGCCACCCAAAGTAAAGGTCTGGCTTTGACGCACTTCGGACTTGTCTTCAAGCAAAAAGACCACCTCATCCTGCACCCGTTTCACGCCGACAACCTTGCTGCTGGCGTGACTGCCGCTCGCGTTGATCCCAACGATCGACATTCCCACGACCGAGTCGGGAGGCAACCGTTGGAACATCAACCCTCCGGTGGCGGGATTGAGCAATTGAGATCGCTCGACGCGGGTGTACGCCGGAATCGGCAGAACATTGATCGGGATCCGTACCATGTACGGATCCTCCTTGCCGCGCGAAGCGAACGGGTTCAACGGAATACCTGCAAGCCACAGGGTTCCAACGATCCCTAAACTGATAAGCGAAAAGAAAGCCACTCCACCCAGCAACAGCCGAGGCAAAGATGATCGACGGGACGTGGTTCGGTAGTTTCTTGGAGGCATCGAATTTCGACCAACGTTTTGGATTCAAAGCATCCGTGCCAAGGGTGGCGTAGGCTTCCAGCCTGCGTATATCAATTGCTAAAAATCTCTCGTCGATAAATGGCTTGAGCCGAAAGGACCCGTCGAAACGGACGCACGGGTCGCCCGCCAGTCAATTGCTGACTGCCGAGCGCCCCTTGGGCACCGAGTCCGTATTG
>CAYXFO010000309.1:0-2856 GCA_964464255.1 uncultured Pirellula sp. | reverse complement strand
CGCTTACCAACGGTGCACCGCTTAATCCGCCTGGACGATCGCCTTCGTTCAACTCGTTGACCGCGCCGTCATCCGCAGCGTTGGGGGACCCGATGGTCGGTTCGAACGGATCGGCATTGTTGGCAAAACTGCTCATCGAGGCCGACTGGAATGGGTAATTGATCCGCAACGCAACGATCCCGCCGTCGGGAGTTTCGAAATTGAAGAGAGATTGATCGTCGCTTCGCTTGATCTCTTCAACGACAGGAACCCAACGAATGGATTCAACTCCGTTGACTCCACGGGCGGTCACCAGTGGAATTCCGACTGTGTACCCGGATGGCATGTCACCATCGGATAACAGCGCGCCAGGGTAGCGAATGAACCTGCGATCTGGAGTGCCATCGCCATCAAAATCGGGACGGTCCACGATCATCAACGTGGCAAGTTGCTGATTCAGCAGCGGCCAGTCGGATACGATATCCTCGAAGAATGATTCTCCGGGACCGAGTGTATCGAGATCAAAGACGAGATGTTCCTCTCGGTAAATCGAGTCGAGCGAACCGTCTGTGAAGGCTGTTTCAAATGACACGTTTGGCTGCAACGGAGTCTTCGCTATTTCGCGAGCAGCCAAGTCGGCGGCTCCCTGCAAACCTTGGGCGACATAGAGCATGTGGCCAAAGGTCAAAATCGCGGCCAAAAGCATATACAGAACGAGCGCGATGACCGCGAACTCTACCAACGATTGACCCCGGCGATTGCAAACAAGGGTACGCGGTGCTCGTCGTTTCATGGTGTTCCTGCTCTCATGTTGCGGCGATTCGAGATACCACAAAGCAATAGCCGACAAAACCAGCCAGGATAGCCGGGACGTAGGCTAGATCTTTCTTTCCTTGTGCGTAGGCGACGAGAGACAACGCGCCACCGGCGATAGCCGTGCCGAAGAGCACCAGGATCAAACCGACCGGCCCGACAACGAGCCCGAGCGCGGCGATGAGCTTCGCATCCCCGCCACCCAGTTTCGCGAAATGGAACAGAGCCAGACCCAACGACAATCCTAAACCACCACCCGCAAGCACCCAGACCAATCCAATCCCCAACCAACCGAACAACGAAGAGACCATCGCCACGATCGCAATCGCGATCGCAATCCAATCGGGAATCTCACGCGTCCGCACATCGCAAACCGTTGCGATCAGCAGCAGTGAAAAAACAAAGGATGCAACGATGAAAAACATAAATGCAATTTTAATTCATCCCACGTCACTCTTGAAAAGAATTCTTCGCGTCGTGTGCGACCCGAGTTCATTAGGAATCGATCCGCCATGGGAAGCGCTGAGGATTCCAAACGAAATAAATCCACCCATGGCAAGCAGGACACTCGCCATGGGTGGAGAAATCGATCCGCTAACCGCTCGTCGATTAGTTCGCCTCGACAATCAGTCCGCCGAAGTTCGTGGCCGCACCGGCGATGTTGGTCACATTGTTGCCCAGCCGCGGGGAGTCCGAATTTGCAAAGATTCCCTGCAGATCCAGCTCAATTGCGTCCGTCGTAGCATCTAGTTCCGTCTCGATCAGCTTGCCCGAAACCAGAGCACCGTTGTCATCGTTATGAGCGCCTGGCAATACGGTTGCCACGGCTGCGATGAGATCGCTGGTCTTGTGACCGAACACGGAAACGGCTGCCGCGCAGATCAGTGCAACGCCAGCGATGATCAAACCGTACTCAACCAATCCTTGGCCCTTCTTGTTCCTCAAAAAATTCTTCAACATAACTTCTTACCTTCTCCGCCTTGAGCGGACTTTCGTGAAAAAAACAGTTGGAAACATGCTGCCTGACCAATAGGAGCCGTCGTCGGCAGCCGACACGACAGCTGTATTGGTTTCGTACGTGCATTGTTCCGTTTGCAGACGAAACCGAGGGCTTGACGGAAAGGTTCTCGAACTTCGCAATGGCGCCCGATGCGAGATCGAACGGCACCTGAGTCACCTCAGAGCGCCGGGTCGATGCCCTCTTCGTAAGGACATCGTGGACAAAAGAGCTCCGCCATGTTCGCCACGACCGATCTGGTATTGGTCGGACCTGTGACCGGTGCACCGCCCACGGCGGAGCAGTGCCACAGACTCAAAGTATCGAAGCACAATGCAATCGCCCTTTGGAGACGATTAGGCGGGCGATTGCGGTGGTGCTCTGGAGCGGAAGAGCGAGAAAGTTGCTTTGCAATAAGCGTTCGCCGGTGCAAGAAAACCGGCTTCGACCAGATCGCCTGACTGAATGGTCTCAGAAATACTCCACCCGAACCCGTTGACCGATCGGAGAGACTGACAAATCGCGCAAGACTCGCAATCGTGGCATTTCTGGGAAGAGACCGTGCCAGATTGTCCCTCGCGAGCCTCCTGTTCGACTGCGGTCCGATCGATACAAGACTCACTTGCCGAATGGGAGCAACAATCCTCTTTGTGACGACGAGACTCGCAGATGCCAGCCAGGTCTGTGTGGCCATCGTCGCAGGTCGCGCGGTGAATCCACGCCGGTGCAGACCCGCACACGGAGAGGGCGACGAGGAACCAGGCAATGAACGGGTGAACGTTTCGGATCATCAACAGTGCGGCGTGAAAGGAAGCTTCTCGGACCGACCACTTACGGATTGATTATACGATGATCCGTCCTAAGCGGTTCGTCAAGCTATTTGCATAAAATAGGCATTTGCAGTGAAAACGGAAAAAGGGACAAAGCAATCGAAGGAGCGAAATGGATGCCGAGCTCTGCGCGCTTCCAGGAACAGCTGGGACAGCGGTTCTACAATGGGCTCAACTCTCAACTCTCACTCCTCCTCCCTATCTTTCTGCCCTTCCATCTTTTTGTCATTTGCTTTC
>CAYXFO010000308.1:0-5648 GCA_964464255.1 uncultured Pirellula sp. | reverse complement strand
GAATGACTGTCAGGAGTTTTGCCGCAAGACTGGGCTTCGGTTGCCGACAGAGGCTGAGTGGGAGTATGCGTGCCGAGGGGGGACAAGCACGCGGTTCTACTCAGGCGACACAGATAGTGCGCTGGGTGCTGCGGGCTGGTACGACGGTAACAGTGGGAGTTGTACACACGAGGTGGGAGGTAAGCGGCCGAACGCGTGGGGTCTGTATGATATGCATGGCAATGTGTGGGAGTGGTGCTGGGATCCAGCCCCGAATACAAACCGGATTAGGCGTAGAGGTTCTTCAGGTTCTTCGGATGATCGTTCCTGGGGATCGGCATTTGATGATCGTGTTGGCTTTCGTTTGGCCCGGAGTTCGATTGCCGAACCACTTCCTCCATAGATGTGCGATGGGGACAAGTCACTCATGGTGCTTTATCGTTGGCGCCGATAGTCGATCGATTCAAAAGGGGATTCCCATCAATCCTCTGCAGGGCTGCCGTCTTCGCACATCTTGACGATCTTGGGATCGAATTGAGCTACGATTTCGACCAGATCGGACTGGGCCGCCATGACGCGATGGATGTCTTTGTAAACGCCGGGCGCTTCGTCCGCACCTGCAGAGAGCACACGCACTCCTCTCTTGGCAAGATCGTTTCGGACAGCGTTCCATCGGTACTTGTCCCGCGCCGCCTTTCGGCTCATGCAACGACCAGCTCCGTGCGATGCCGAGTGGAGACTCTCTGCATTGCCCAGACCGCGCACGACGAATCCGGGAGTCGCCATCGATCCTGGGATAACGCCGAGAACTCCAGGCCCCGCTGGCGTTGCTCCCTTGCGATGAACAATCAACTCCTTGCCTTGATGGATTTCCTTCCAAGCAAAGTTGTGATGATTTTCCACTCCTGCGATGACTCGGGCACCTAGCAGCTTCGTCACCAGTCGATGAATCACATCGTGGTTTGCAGCCGCGAATTCCCACATCAATTCCATCGCTGCCCAGTACTCTTGCCCTTCGTCGCTGTCCAGTTCGAGCCATGCCAAATAGCCGAAGGTCTCTTGATACTTCTTCGGCAGCTTAGCTCGAGCGATACTGCTGTAAACGGAACAAATCGCTGCGCCGGGGCCGCGGCTGCCGCTGTGGCTAAGTAGCGCGGTATACTCGCCTGCAGATAGACCGAGATCCGGTGCATCGTGAGCTAGTCGCAGTGTTCCGAACTCGACGAAGTGGTTCCCCGATCCGCTGGTGCCTAGTTGTCGACGGGCGATGTCTTTCTTTTCCCGCGTCACCCGTGTGATCTCCCAATCGCGATCCAAGACAGCATGATCCTGAGGCTTTTCATGCTCGCATCCAATACCAAATCGAGTCCCTCGCTGCAGAACTTCCTCGAATCGATTCGAGCGGTTGATCAGTTCGCTTGGCGGAATGTCGACGACTGACAATTTCATGCGGCAAGCGATGTCGACCCCAACTGCGTACGGGACGACGGCATTTTCAAGCGCGAGCACACCGCCGATAGGAAGACCATAACCAACGTGGGCGTCGGGCATCAGCGCCCCGGCAACGGCCATGGGCAGTCGACATGCCTGTTCCATCTGGACATGGGCCCCCGCATCGATGTCCGATCCCCAAGTCGGATATTCGATGCCACGGAGTTCCGTGACAGCAGGTCCTTGCTGAGCGCATGCGAGTACGGCCTGTGCCAAGTCACCCCAATCTGCATCCGATGCATAGGTGGCGGGACTTGCAACCACCTCCTTGATCCGTTCTTTGATGTCCTTGCCTCGAACACCCTGTTGAGCGACAACACGCTGAATCACTTGGATCGCAGTCGGAATGCAGCCCGGGTCGAGACCGAGTTTTTCAAGTTGTCGCGCGTTCATGGTTTCCTTTCTTCATGAATAATTCAAGTCACAGACGGCAACTCTCAGGTTCGCGCGGTTTGCAAAAACGGAAGGGAAAGCTCTAATTCCCAGGATTGTAAACGAACCTGCGGGCACTTGTTTCGGCGATTCCGAATAACCAACAGCTTTTCACAAAGGCTCTGCTCATGTCGATCTTCACCTTGCTTTGGATCCTAGTCATGGTTTGTTTCGGGGAGGGCGATGCGGTCGATGCTCCGATCGTTATCGCGCACCGAGGAGCCAGCGGGTATGTCGTAGAGCATACCGAAGCAGCCAAAGTGCTTGCCCATGCTCAAGGCTCCGACTACATCGAACAAGATGTTGTCCTCAGCAAGGATCGCGTCTTCATCGTGACTCACGATACGACCATGGACGAGACGACGGACGTCGAAGAGGTATTCCCAGGGCGAGCCCGTGACGATGGTCGTTGGTATTTTGCTGACTTCACCTGGGAAGAACTTCAAAAATTGCAAATGCACGAACGGACACGCAAGAACGGAGGCCAGGTATTCGCCGACCGTTTTCCGGGACGTTGTGGACAGCGAATCATGAGGCTCGAGGATGAAATCCTTCTCCTGCGAGGCCTGGATGCAACCACTGGTAGGAATACCGGACTGTACATCGAACTCAAAGGTCCAGCGTTTCATCGCAAGGAATTCGGAGAATCGATGGGGGCAATGCTCCTCAAGGAATTGGAGCGGCTCGGCATCCGCGATCGCTCGCATCGCTGCTACATTCAGTGTTTTGAATCAGAGGAATTGGAGTATCTCCATCGGGAATGCAGTTGCCCGTTGCCGTTGATTCAGCTCTTGGGGCGACCATTGGATGAATCCGGAGTGGCCAAGGTGGCTACTTATGCAGCAGGCATCGGCCCATCCTTGGAGTTGTTGGCAACACGCACCGATGATGGCGGTTTGCGATCGACGGGATTGGTCGAACAAGCTCGCGCCAAAGGATTGAAGGTACATCCGTACACTGTGCGTCGCGAAGCTCAACCTCGCTGGTCCGGCTCTCTGGAAGAAACGCATCGCGTGTTGGTGAACCAACTGAGAGTGGACGGTTTCTTCACCGATTTCCCGGACCTGTCTCGCCGCGCGATGGATGAACTTGCTCGAAAAGAATAGTCTTCGCTTGGTTTGCAAAAACCTTCGGCGACGACACGAGCGATGGCGGAAGCCCGTTCATCCATTATTTATCGTTTGATCCAGTGAACGGCACGAATCTCAACCCCAACGGAATCTTCGTCGCCGGATGGTGGTAGTTCCTCTCTTAAGTGGATGCGAACCTGAGTGGTCTCGGCTTGGACCGTGATTTGGCCAAGGCTCATCTCGGCAAATTCCTTCATCAGCGATTCGGATTGCCTTGGCACTAGGTCATGTTCTTTCCCAATGGAATCGGAGTCGAAAACCTTTTCGATCGTTCGTTCCGTTTGCATGCCGCTAGCCTGGCATTGCAAAGGAATACCGACCGCGCTTTGCGAAGCGGTATATTCGACAACGACTTCGTAGTCTCCCGATTGCAAGAACTGCACATCCCAAGTGATCACATCCTCGGGGCCCATCATTCGAGTAAAGTAGGAACAGTTCGGAGCATTGGTACTGCGACGGACAGATGGTCCTGAGCATTTCCCATCCTGGGCGGGAAGTTCCGTTTTCGGTCGCACGGGATGGCCAACGAGGAACGGCCGTTTGGGCCCTGACTTGTCCAGAACTTCCGTTTTCCAAGTTGCTTTCGCCTTGGTCATGGAGGCTGCCCGATCGGGTTGCAGTTTGGCTAGGTTCATTGTCTGGCCCGGATCAGCGACCACATCGAATAAGGCATCGTCTGGATCGCTCAGATATTGGTCCTGTCGCATCGCGACTTTGCCGCCCCACTGGGTAAAGAGCGTTCGAGACACGACTGGCTGGGCTGTATCAAGTAGCTGCGATGCGAGGCTGATGCCGTCGAGAGGTTGGTCTTCCGAAGTTTCCTGAGCGATGGGCGTACCTGTCAGCTCGCACAATGTTGGAACCAAATCGATGGCTCCTGCGAGTTGGTCGATTGTCCGCGATGTAGGAATTTTTCCAGGCCAACGCACCAACAACGGCGAGCGGACGCCACCCTCGTGGGTCGTCCCCTTGCGACCTCTCATGCCGCCGTTCCAGCGGTAACTGTTCGGGCCATTGTCATTGAAGTACAGAACGATTGTTTTTTTCGAAAGGCCAAGTTGATCGAGTTGATTCAAAACTCGCCCGACATTGGCGTCTAGATTCTCCACCATAGCGATTGCTGCACGGGTCATACCAACCTCTTCGATTTCCTCTTTGCGGCCCGCGTGTCGCATCCGTAGTTCCTGGTCGCGCACTCGATCGAAAAAGATGCCGGGCACCTGCATCGGTGTGTGAGGAGTATTGAAGGCTACGTAGCAGAAGAACGGGCGATCGCGATGTTGTTGTATGAAGGCCATCGCATGATCGGTGAAATCGTCGGCGACGAATCCGTTGCCGCGACATGGTTCGCCGTTGCGTTCCAGGGGGGGTGAAAAGTAGTCCCCCCAGTGTCCAGAACAAAAACCGTAGAACTCTTGGAACCCGCGGCCATTGGGATGATACGGATATTGAGATCCATTATGCCATTTCCCGAACGCTCCCGTCGCGTAACCCCGTTTCTGCAATCGGTCCGCCAAAGTGACTTCATCGAGATCCAAACGCTCGTCTCCTTGAGTGACTCCCACGGCTCCGCCGCGCGGATGGTAGCGTCCAGTGAGAAACTCCGCTCGTGTGGGAGCGCAGACTGGACAAACATAGAAACGAGAGCAATAGGTTCCTTCTTTGGCTAATCGATCGATGTTGGGCGTTTCGAAATTGGAATTGCCCTGGAAGCCGAAGTCGCCCCAACCTTGATCGTCCGAAAGAAAGACAATCACATTCGGAGGGGGATCCGAAGTACTCCGCTCAAAGGCGAAAACCCGCGGAACAAACCCAAGTACGAATAGCAAACCAAGAATGAGAGTCCCTTGCATACGGTTTTTCGGCGATGGATGCTTCATGGCAGGAGCGACTGTTTTCGTTACACTGTAAATTGACTCGATTGGTTTGTAGACAGCCCTTTGTAGAAAACTCTCGCCAGGAATTTCCCGATGACTTCCCATCGCTCCGTTGATCGACGTCGTTTTTTATCCGCTTCTGCAACAGGAATCGCAGCGGGGGCTATAGCGAGTTCGGCGTTTGGAAGAAGCATAGCAGCAAATGAAGAGATACGCTTGGCGTTTCTTAGTTGCGGTGGCAGAGCGAACGAGTTGATGGGTTCTTTCGAAAAGATTCCCGCTGTGAAAGTAGTCGGACTCTGCGATCCAGATCCGAGTCGAGTTGACAAAGCAAAGAAGCGATTTCCCGGTGCCAAGACCGAAAGCGATCTTCGCAAAATGATCGACGATCCTGAGATCGATGCAGTCGTCGTTGCGACTTGTAACCACTGGCATTGCTTGGCATCGATTTGGGCGATGCAGGCAGGAAAGGATGTCTATGTCGAAAAGCCTTTGTCGCACACGCAGTGGGAGGGTGAGCAAACGGTCGCCGCCGCGCGAAAATACAATCGCATTTGCCAAGTTGGGACCCAGCAAAGATCGGATCCGATGCAGGCCCAGATCAAGGACTTCTTGCATGTGCAGAAGGGGATCGGTGAACTGAAAAGTGTTCGAGTCAATCGGTACGGAGTTCGAGGCCCAATAGGCAAGCGGTCGGAACCTCTTCCCAAGGACCCGGCGATCGACTTCGATTTATGGT
>CAYXFO010000307.1:0-5666 GCA_964464255.1 uncultured Pirellula sp. | reverse complement strand
GTGTCGTCGACCGACATGAGTCCTCATTTTGGACAAGCAGAGACTCGGGAAGCATCAATACACCACAAATTAGTCTCGTCGAAGGTATTCAGTACACGATCGAAGGTTCCGTATACGATGTGCCGGAGCTTCAAAAACTGCTTCGAGGTGGTATCAATCTCGGTGCTGCAGGAAGCTTCAAAGCTGATAAGCTCTCGTCGATCGCAAGTACTGCCTTAGTCGTATCCGATGGGGCGGTTTTGCCCCTTCCTGGCGTCAAAAACTACTCGCATCCATCGACCGGCAATGACCAGCATGTGACGCTTCGCGCCACGGGCGCTGGTAGTCGCTTGGAACTCCCAAACGTTTCTAGCATCACAGGCGGTACGCACTACAACACGAGAATCTTCATCCAAGCGCAGTCGGGAGGTGTGATCGATCTCTCCGGTACCAAGCAAATCGTAGATTCCGTCTCCGGTGATACTCGCTTTAGTTCGATTGATGTAACGGCAAGCACATCCGGGCTTGTGCGTCTGGATGAGCTGGTCTACTTCAATGATGCCAACGCATACGACTTTGGGAATGGCCTCTACTCAACCATCTCGGCAGTCACTGATGGCGAAGTCCGCATTCCCAAGTTGGTTACCGCCAATGGGGTCAACTTGGATGCGGATGGAACGGGTGTGGTCTCAACCAGTCAGTTTGAGCGTTTCTCCTCGGGTCGAGTGGCAATCACCGGCCTGAGCCGTACCATGGATGAACTTACGGACGCAACCGACACAGACTTTGTGGTCACCGATGGCACGCTCACCCTGCCAAAGTTGGAAGTACTGCGTTACGGCAGCTACACGATCAATGCCGGTGGCCAGATCCAATCGCCTCTTGTTTCGGACATCGACAGCACGAGCATCGTATTGGCGGCAGGTGTGAATCTTGCATTGCCGCAAGTGACGAGCATCAACCATGCATCGACCGGCAATCACCAGCATGTGACGCTTCGCGCCACGGGCGCTGGTAGTCGCTTGGAACTCCCCAATGTGGTTAGTATCACAGGCGGTACGCACTTCGACACGAGAATCTTCATCCAAGCGCAGTCGGGGGGAGTGATCGATCTCTCGGGTACCAAGCAAATCCTGGATTCTGTCTCCGGTGATACTCGCTATCGTTCGATTGATGTAACGGCAAGCACATCCGGGCTCGTGCGTCTGGATGAGCTGGTCTACTTCAATGATGCCAATGCGTACGACTTTGGGAATGGCCTCTACTCAACCATCTCGGCAGTCACCAGTGGCGAAGTCCGCATTCCCAAGTTGGTTACCGCCAATGGCGTCAACTTGGATGCGGATGGAACGGGTGTGGTCTCAACCAGTCAGTTTGAGCGTTTCTCCTCGGGTCGAGTGGCAATCACCGGCCTGAGCCGTACCATGGATGAACTTACGGACGCAACCGACACAGACTTTGTGGTCACCGATGGCACGCTCACCCTGCCAAAGTTGGAAGTACTGCGTTACGGCAGCTACACGATCAATGCCGGTGGCCAGATCCAATCGCCTCTTGTTTCGGACATCGACAGCACGAGCATCGTATTGGCGGCAGGTGTGAATCTTGCATTGCCGCAAGTGACGAGCATCAACCATGCATCGACCGGCAATCACCAGCATGTGACGCTTCGCGCCACGGGCGCTGGTAGTCGCTTGGAACTCCCCAATGTGGTTAGTATCACAGGCGGTACGCACTTCGACACGAGAATCTTCATCCAAGCGCAGTCGGGGGGAGTGATCGATCTCTCGGGTACCAAGCAAATCCTGGATCCGATTGAGGGAGATGCGCGTTGGCGCGCAATTCATGTTGCTGCTACTGGCTCAAGTCTCATCAAACTGAATTCGCTTCAGAGCTTTATTGACAGATATGCAGGAAGCGACAGTGGCGAGAATTTGAACTCGTCCATCTCTAATGAAGCGGGTAGCACAATTGTGTTGCCGTCTCAATTGTTCACCATGGGCGTGAAGCTTACGGGTTCAACGACGAATCCCCCGCCGTCAGGAGGACGAGGCGGTGGTGGTGGCGGTGGGTCAGGCGAATCCGGGTCCGATCCCAGTCAACAAAGTTCCGTTCCTATGACAGTCCGATGGATCGGGCAAACAGGTGGCAATTGGACTTCGAGTGTCAATTGGGAGAATGGACGCGTTCCGCGGTCACGCGATACGGTCATCATTTCTGGGCTAGGAAGTGGTAAGACAATCACTGTCGATGCCGATGTGCAGATTGCATCGCTCACTAGCGACGCAAATATCGTTCTGGGAAGTGGTCGCACCCTTTCCAGTGATGGCAACATCGATTTATCAGCTTCTTTCCTAATGCAGAACGGTTCAAGACTTCAGATCCGCGGAGTCTCCTCGCGTTTCACTGTGGTGGGAGATGTTGCTCTTAACGGGGGATCCCTCCTAGCTTCGGAGGGTGCACAAATCCTCCTTCCTCAGGCGACGGAGTACCAGCATGCATCGACTGGAAACCATCAGCATCGCTACCTGACCGCTGAGGGGGTAGGCTCGAAGATTGAGTTGCCCAACGTGACTACGATTACGGGGGGTACAAACATCGATGCGCGGCTATTCATTCAGGCTCTGAACGGAGGACAAATCGATCTATCGAAGGTGACTTCGATTGCTGACGGTGCAAGCGGCGATACTCTGTATCGGTCGATCGATGTGAGGTCCGAAGGTTCAGGCAGTCTCGTGCGTTTGGATAGTTTGTCTAGCTATACGGATAGCAATTCATACGACTTCGGTAATGGGATGTTCTCGACGCTGACGGCCAAGCTGGGTGGCGAAGTTCGCGCTCCGCAATTGAAGACGCTCGAGGGGGTCAATCTGGTCCTCGAGGGCAAAGGTACCCTGCCGATCGGTCAAATCGAGACCCTTACCAATGGTCGCATCGAGATTGTGGACGCTGCCAATTGGAATTTTGCAGGATTGACCAACGGCGATGGGACACAGATTATCATTCAGCGAGGGGAAGGATTGTTCCCCGTTCTCACCAGTTTGATCCGAGGAAGCATTTCGCTCAGTCGACGCGGAAAAATATCCGTACCGCTATTGAGCACCATCCACGGCGCAGGCTTTTATGCCGGTCCTGGCAGTGTCATATCGATTCCTCAGGCGACGGAGTACCAACATGCGTCTACTGGGAACGACCAGCATCGCTACCTGACCACTGAGGGGGTAGGTTCGAAGATTGAGTTGCCCAACGTGACCACGATTACGGGAGGGACGCACTGGAACACGCGGTTATTCATTCAATCGCTGAACGGTGGTCAAATCGATCTCTCGAAGGTGACTTCGATTGCTGACGGTGCAAGCGGCAATACTGGGTATCGGTCGATCGATGTGAGGTCCGAAGGTTCAGGCAGTCTCGTGCGTTTGGATAGTTTGTCTAGCTATACGGATAGCAATTCATACGACTTCGGTAATGGGATGTTCTCGACGCTGACGGCCAAGCTGGGTGGCGAAGTTCGCGCTCCGCAATTGAAGACGCTCGAGGGGGTCAATCTGGTCCTCGAGGGCAAAGGTACCCTGGCGATCGGTCAAATCGAGACCTTTACTAGTGGCCGGATCGAGCTCACCGGTTTAGGTCGACAGTTCACTTTCTCGAGTCTGATCAGCGCGGCGACCACGGCTATTGAGGTGACCTACGCATCATTAAGTTTGCCTGAACTGACAGCCATTACGAATGGCTCGATATCCCTAGGACGAGGGGCGAGTGTCTCGCTACCGAAATTGGTGGATATCGACGCGGCGAGTTTTCGAGCCCAGGATGGAGCTCAGATCTCGGTACCTGAAGCGACCACTTACTCACTCGCTGCAAGTCCTAGCGATAGGCATCGGTCGTTTGTTGCAAGAGGCGCTGGCAGTCGGATCGTCTTTCCTAAGCTTGCAATCATTGAAGGAGGTGTCGCCTACAACACTCGGCTGTATATGGAGGCGATGACTGGCGGTCGAATCGAGCTTGATCAAGTTACGGAGATCAAAGATCGAACGGATGGCGATGTTCGTTATCGCGCCATCGGCATGATGGCGGAAGGAATCGACAGCACCATCAGCGTAACCAATTTGCGAGAATTTCGAGATACCTACTCCGGCTCTATGTCATCGGAAAACCTCTCTTCTTCTATTGAGGCGCGGTATAACGGATTGATTCTCCTGGGCCCCAATACAGAGCTATTTGGAGTCCATGTCACATTCAATCGAAACGGAGTTATTCGGAGCAATCAGCTTACGTTAGACGCGCAAAGCTCGCTCGTTGGGCCTGGCAGGTTGGAAGGGAGCCTGATCAATCTCGGAGTCGTGACACCACGCGGAACACTCACGATTACGGGAGACTTGATCAACAACAATACCCTCAGATTGGAGTTGGGTGGCCCGGTTCCCGACATTGAGCATGATGTCCTGTTGGTGGGAGGGCAACTGATCCAACAGGAGGGGGCTTTTGAACTCGTCAGAAAGAATAATTACACACCACGCAATGGACAAAGTCTTCGCGTTGCTACTTTTGGTTCGCGCAATAATTCCGCTCCAGAGTATCGGGGGCTTGATTTCGGCGGGGATGCGGCCTTTACACCTGAATATGCACCTACGGAGCTTCTGTTCCTCGTTGGTTTCTCTTCGGGTCCACGAGTCGTCTCGCTGACACCCTACGATAGCGCGAAAGATTTAGCAAACTCGCCGTTTGTCGACGTTCAATTTAGCGAGGCAGTCGATCCTCTTTCGTTCACCGTTTCCGATCTGACGATTATTGGGCCGGGGAATACACCTGTCCAGGCTAGCAGGGTAGAGCCGATAGCCGGAACCTATAACCGGTTTCGGATCTCTTTGCCAATGACTGGCTTTGTGGACGGCGAATACACCATCACTCTCGGTCCCGATATTCGGGACTATGTCGGTAATGCGATGAATCAGGATGATGACCAGTTCAA
Source organism: uncultured Pirellula sp. (assembly GCA_964464255.1). Lineage (GTDB taxonomy): Bacteria > Planctomycetota > Planctomycetia > Pirellulales > Pirellulaceae > JBKCUI01. The sequence continues at coordinate 715 of CAYXFO010000307.1, read as the reverse complement.
TGGCGAAGAGTCGGACAGTTATACATCATCCGTGATACTTCGCCTTCCTGATTTGGTTGTGAGTGATGTGACGCTTTCCACGGATCCGATTATCCTCGGGACGTCATTCCATGTTGCGTGGCGCGTTCTAAACGACAGTCAAGCGATGACTGACCAAGTTTGGAACGATCGTATTTTGATTTCACGTGACAACATCATCTCGAGTGATGATTTGATTCTGGGAGACTTTTCCTCGAGCCCTGAATCGCCACTGGCGCCAGGCGGATCCTATCAACGAAGTCAGAGTCGAACTATCCCTCTCACGGATACAGCAGAAACCGGATCGTACTTTCTGATTGTTTTAATAGATACATCGAACGCAATCCTAGAGAAATCCGAGGTCAATAATCTATTCGTCAAGCCGATAACGATCTCGCACCCACCATCACCAGACCTAGTCGTGACAGACATAATCGTTCCTGTCCTTGGGCGGCCTGAGGCATTAATCAATGTATCTTATCGAGTTGAAAACATAGGAAATCTACCGACGAATAAAGCCTTTCGAGATAGTATTTACCTTTCCTATGACGGAACAACTCAGAGTAGCGTTTTGCTCGGTAGTTTCTTTCGAACTGCGGCCTTAGCACCACTTGCTTCCTACACGGAAACAAGATCGATTGTGCTCCCTTCAGTCATCGACGGGGCCTATCGTATTTTTGTCCGAACCGATGATGAT
>CAYXFO010000306.1:1404-5700 GCA_964464255.1 uncultured Pirellula sp. | reverse complement strand
GTCGTCATCAAATTCCGGACTTCCAGAGATTCCAGCATCGATCGCCGCAACTGCTTTATCTTGCGGGTCTTAGAGCGATCCTTGCGAATGCGATTGCCGGAGGAAGAACCACTCCCGAAACCAAAGGTGGCCATTGAGGAACCTCGTACAGAGCCAAAAAACTGGGGCAAAAAAGGCTTGCGAGAAAAACTCCCGCAAATTCGAGTCTAATTAGACACAAGCGCATTGCAACGAACGCTCGCAGGGTTCAGCCCCGTTTGGTGGCCCCAAGTCGTGTCCTTTCGCAGACTTGCCCCACCCAGCAGCGGCATAACCCATGTGCGCCCTACAATCCCACGCGAGTCGTTAGAGGGATTCCCCATACCAAAAGTTCCCACGGGGATCGGTTGTGGCACTTTGGCACCCATTTGGCGTCAAAAACCCTTCTCGTTCCCTTGTCGCAACGATAGATTCTTAGGAAAACCGCCGTTTTCTGCTGGCAACCATCCCCACTTCACCGCGGCATCCCCCGGGCAAAGCACCAAAAACCATGTTTCAATCGCTGCAAGAAGGACTCCAATCCGCGTTTCGATCTCTGCAAGGCAAAGGGAAACTAAGCGAATCCAACATGCGTGAGGGGATCGCCATGGTGGAACGCTCCCTCGTCGAAGCCGACGTCAGCATCGATGTGGTGCAAAAATTCGTGGCCGACGTGGCGGCAGCCGCCGAAGGGAGACGAATCCTCCTTTCTCTCCGCCCCCACGAAGAGTTCATCAAAATCGTTTTCGAGGAGTTGGTGAACGTCCTCGGTCCGGTCGACAACGCCCTACCGATCAAACGGGGCACCCTGACCACGATCATGATGTGCGGTCTCCAGGGTGCTGGCAAAACCACCACCTGCGGCAAGCTGGCCCTGCTGATCCGGGAAAAGAAACTCAAACCCTTCCTGATCGCCGCCGACTTGCAGCGACCCGCCGCTATCGAACAACTCCACGTCCTCGGGGAACAACTCGGGGTCCAAGTCTTCAGCAAACCCGGCGCTACCGACCCGGTCGCCGTCTGCCGAGAAGGCCAAGATCAAGCCAGAGCCGCCCACGCGGACGTCGTGATTCTCGATACCGCTGGCCGCTTGGCGATCGATGCAGAGTTGATGGAACAGCTCAAGCAGATCGACAAACAAGTCCAACCCGATCAGGTCTATTTGGTGGTCGATGGCATGACCGGACAGGATGCCGTGAAAAGCGCGAAAGCTTTCAACGAAGCACTGAGCCTCGACGGGGTCATCATGACCAAGCTCGACGGTGACGCCCGTGGGGGAGCGTTGTTGAGCGTCAAAGCCGTTACCGAAGTACCGATCAAATTCATCGGAACAGGCGAACACATGGACGCCTTGGAACCGTTCCGCCCCGAAGGCATGGCCAGCCGCATCCTGTCGATGGGTGATATCGTGGAAGTGGCTCGCGAAGCCCACCGCCTCATCGATGAGCGGGAACGCAAAGCTCTCGAAGATCGGATGTCCAAGGGAATCTTCACCCTGACCGACTTCCGAGACATGATGCAAAAACTTCGCAAACCCGGCTTGATCGGCAAAATGATGAGCCTGATGCCCGGCATGGGTGAACTCTCCAAAGTCATGGGGAACACGGACAGCGAAAAGGAAATGAGCCGACTGACCGGGATCATCGACTCAATGACACCCGACGAACGGCGGAATCCCAAGCTGATCGACTCATCCCGACGCAATCGAATCGCCAAGGGTTGCGGTGTCCAGGCGGTGCAAGTGAGCGACCTGATCAAGCAATTCGAAACCATCGGGCCCATGCTGCAAATGGCTACCTCCGGTTCCACCGCAGACAAGATGAAGATGCTTCAACAAATGCAAGGCATGGCGGCATCCAATCCGTTCAACCCCTTGGGAGGGATGAAAATCAAGGGGAATACAGGCAAACGCCTCACCCCCAAAGAACGGGAAAAAATGCAGCGAGAACGGGAAAAGCTCCTAAGGAAAAAGAAGCGAGGGAGCTAACCCCAAAAAACCTGAAAATGAGCCTCCCCAGTTTCCCGATCTGCGGGTATCATCCTGGGCTCTAGTTTCGAGTCATCCACGTCGGAGATTGGTTGTGTCGGTACGTATTCGAATGAAGCGATTGGGACGCAAGAACCGTCCGTTCTATCGTTTGTGCGCCATTGATCAGCGAAGCCCTCGCGATGGGCGTGTTCTCGAAGAGCTGGGGCATTACGACCCCATGTGCAGGGAAGTAGACGCACGAGCCATCCTCAATGGTGATCGTATCGACTACTGGGTCAGCGTGGGCGCCCAGCCGAGCGAGAATGTTGTTGTGTTGATCAAAAAGTACGGGACCAATGGCTCCCATCTGGCAAAGCAGCAGGAAGCCCTATCCCGTTTGGGTCGACTCGCCAAATCCAAGACAGAAACTGCGGCATCGTAAGCTGTCCGGTAAGCGCCTTGGTCTCCCGTGCCCAATCCCAGCCTGCGATTCGACATAGTCACTCTATTCCCCGAAATGTTTTCGGGGTATCTCTCTCAAAGTCTACTCGCCAAGGCTATTGATCGCGGGCTCATCGATATCCAAGTCCACAACCTCAGGGACTGGTCCATCGATCCAAAACACCACAAGATCGATGATCGCCCCTACGGTGGCGGTCCTGGCATGCTCATCAGTGTCGAACCGGTGATCCGATGTGTCCATGATGTTCAGGCCATGAATTCTACTACCGGCCTAGTTATTCTCTTGACACCGCAAGGGGAACGATTGGGTCAGCCTCGCATTGAACAACTCGCTCCACACGGTCGATTGATTCTGTTGTGCGGCCGCTACGAGGGCTTCGACCATCGAGTCGTCGAAATACTCAAACCGCTGGAACTGAGCATCGGCGACTTCGTTCTCAATGGCGGAGAAGTTGCCGCAATGGTTGTCGTCGATGCGACCATCCGCATGGTCCCGGGTGTTCTTGGAGATGAACAAAGCAGTTGGGTGGATTCCTTCTCGCGCGGCAATCGGATGTTGGAGTTCCCTCAGTACACACGTCCTCCCGAATACCTCGGCCATTGCGTCCCCGAAGTTCTCCTGAGTGGCGACCACCAGAAAATCGCTCAATGGCGCAAAGAGCAATCGGAGCGTCGCACACGCGAACGTCGTCAGGATCTACTGCCCGGCGATGATGCCTGACGTCGAAGCGATTGCAGCCAACGATGCAGGTCGACTGGCCAAGGCATCTTGAAATCAACCGCAGCGCCAGTGATCGGATGCTCAAAGGCAAGTGTTGCTGAGTGCAGCGCCTGACGCGGTGAACCGCTTGCGTCCCTACCCTCCCCCCGAATCTTGGATGCTCCATACAGAGCGTCACCGCACAAAGGATAGCCCGCCTCCGAGAAATGAATACGAATCTGATGAGTGCGCCCCGTCTCCAGTTCGCATTCCATCATCGAATAGTCCCCGATCCGTTCGATGGGGCGAACGCGAGTGACGGCCCGTTGCTCAGTCGGGTCCTCTCCACGATCCGCAGGCTTCGTGCCACGTAGACCGTCACCTCGATCTCTTACCAAGACCGTGTCGAATGTTTGCGATTCGGGATGACCATGCACGACAGCGTGATACTTGCGGATGATTCGATGAGTTCGAAACGCCTTGCCCAGCGCTTGCGCCACACTTGGAGTCCGTGCAAAGATCATCAAGCCGCTGGTATCTCGGTCCAGTCGATGCACTGCCACAACCTGATATCGCTTGAGCCTGGCAGCATCTTGCCGCTGCTGATCGTTTCGGGTCCAGCGAGGTTCCCGTCGCTTGGGTAGTTGCTTGGAACCAGCCGGATGGAAATAGCGATCCAGGGCTTTGGGCAACAACTCCTCGAGAGTAGGTTGCAGTTGCCGACGCTTGTCCGACAGGTTCCGCTCTTCGAAGTGCCGGACACTAGTGATTCCGGCTGGTTTTTCGACGACCACGAGAAAATCGTCGACATAAACGATCCGCAGATCCTCAACTCCAACCGGCTTGGGCAACGGCTCTCGCCAAAACTTGATGACGTCTTTCGAGGTCACTTTGCGAAGGCAATCCACGCAAAGATTGCCGTTGATCTGGACATGCCGACCGCGAATAGATCGCCGAACGTCCCCCCAACTTGAATCGGACAAGCACTTTTTGAGGATCCGTTCCAGTACCTGACCATCGTCTTGAGCATCGACATGGATACGTTGAAATGCGTCGTTGCCCTGTTGATTCATACCGCAGTTGGCTGTGCCACTGAAAAGATTCGACATACACCGGAGGATGACATTCCGTTACAATACACCAAATC
>CAYXFO010000306.1:0-1304 GCA_964464255.1 uncultured Pirellula sp. | reverse complement strand
GAGAAAGCCAGCAAGATTCGAGTCACTTCCGATTCCCGAGATGCGTACGAAGAAGTGATCGAGCTTTGCCAATCCGCGATCAAGAAAGGGTTGGATGAAATCGACACTTTGGAAGCCAAACGCATGCTGGCGACGACAGCCCTTCAGCGTGCTCAGTTGACCATCGAGGAGGCCTCGGGCCGACAAATCCCAGGGAACCGGATGGCCAAAATCACCAACGAAGCCTTGAAAGATCTAGAGATCGCGATCGAGGCCGATCCCAAACTTTTCGATGCACTCATCCTCAAAGGACGACTACATGTTCTTCGAACCGAACTCAAGAAAGGGCTTGAAACTCTCGAACAAGCCCAAGTTGCCCTCGAGGAAGCGCTCCAAGAATCCAAGGACAATGCAGAGGTAAAGAACAAGCTATCGGAGGTGTTGGTGATGAAGTCCGTTCTTCGCCAAGATGCCGACGAACGACTCAAGGACCTTCTCAAGGCCATCGATGCCAACCCGGAAAATGAAAGAGCTGTTCAGCAAACGGTTGAAACGCTGATCAACTTGGGTCGCTTCGAAGATGCGCAGGAAACGATTCGCAAGTTCCTTGAGGTCGTTCCCGAAAATGAATATGCGATTCGCCGGATGGTGATGCTTCAGTTGCAAGAGGAAAAGCTCGAACAAGCCGTTGAGTTTCTCAACCAAAGAATTGAGGCTTTGCCGAACAACAGCATGCTTCGAGGACTCCGAGGCAATGTACTCTTCGCCCAGCATGTGGGCGCCAACAACAAGGAAGGCCTGCAAGCAGGCCTTGCCGACTGCGACAAGGCTGTCGAGTTAGACGCGAATAATCTCGAAGCGATTTTGACCCGTGCGAAAACTTACCTCGCTCTCAAGGATCTCGAGAAGGCCAAAAAAGACATCGACTCGCTCGAAGCAAAACGTCCCGACCTCCCTGATCTCGCCCTCCTCCGCATGGACATTGCCATCCAAGAAAAACGCTACGCCGATGCCATCGTGGATATGGAACGTCTGGTTCAAGCCAACCCAGAAAACCGAATGCTTTTGCTGCAACTCGGCTCCTTCTACCAGATGGACAATCGCCCCAAAAAGGCCCTTCGAATTGCGGACCGAATGGTCAAGGCCGATCCCTCCGACTGGCAAGCACTGCGGCTGCGGGGAGATATCCAGTTGGCCCTCGGCAATCATGCACAAGCCATCGAGGATTACAACGCTGCGATCGAAAACATTTCGAAGGATGAAGATGACTACTCGGGAGTCCTCAACAACCTTTCCTGGGTGCTATCAACCAGCCCGGATGACTC
>CAYXFO010000305.1:0-5701 GCA_964464255.1 uncultured Pirellula sp. | reverse complement strand
TCGTACCGGCCTCGGCGCGGTCGTCGATTGCTCTTTCGGAAGAGGATCTGCAGCGCGAGCTGTTGACGATGACTGATCACTTCACCGACGATCTGTTCCGAGTGCCGGAGAATCTGGCTAAAGCGGTTACCTTTCCCGTCAGTCGCCTTGTGGTGGATCCGGAACGATTCGTTAACGACCGAGACGAGCCAATGGCGGCAAAGGGAATGGGTGTCATCTACACGCTCACATCGAGTGGGCAGCCATTGCGAAAAGCTCCTTCATCGCAGGAACGCGACGAGTTGCTTTCCACGTACTACCTTCCGCATCACCTGCGATTAGCACAAGAAGTTGACGCAGCCCTCGCGGTGCACGACCGGTGTCTCATCGTCGACGCGCACAGCTTCCCGGCAAGGCCGCTGCCGTATGAGGCGTATCAGGATCCTGACCGCTGCGACATCTGTGTCGGTACGGACCCGTTTCACACACCGACATGGTTAGCAGACCTCACGATTCATGAATTTCGAAACCGCGGTTATCTGCTCTGCGGCGGGCGGAGCAACAGAGCGATTTGGCCATCACCAGTCCACTGCAGTTGGTGCAAGACGAAGAGCCCGTGGAAGCTTTTCTGGCGGTTTTTCCAGTATGGCATCAAGGAAAACTCGAATCTTCAGCGGCTCCTGCGAACGCTCTGGTTTCATCATCTCGTTCCAGTCTACCAGGTGAGCCTAGCGGCAGGCGCGGACCACTGAAAGGGTTTGCCTCGGGCGTATTTCACACTGAGGATGTCATTGAGCGATGTTTGAAAATCGCAGGTTCACGCCTTTGGTTGCGTATCCTGGATTGTTACCGATGAACGTGCAGTGGTTTATACGATGCCTGAGTTGAAAAAGTACTCGAGTAACAACACGCCGCTTCCATTGGCGTTTTCGACATCCATGGAAAACTTCGGAAGGACTTGGGAAGTTGAATTTTTCGTTCCCCCCTACATCCGACCAACATACGAGACGCAAGGCCTAGCCATCATCTTTTTTGGCTGCTTACTAACGATGGCGTTTGCTTGCGTCCCCTTGCTGGGACGCAAACTTTATAGGATTTCGAAAAAGCGATCGAGGGTTGGCTAAGGCTTTGAATCGCGCATCGAGGCGAAGCATCGTGGCCCTTGGGGCGAGAACCAATGCGATACGCCTCGTACTGCCATCCCGCGAGTGCCGCATATGCTTGCCGTGGTCTGCGTTTCAACGCAACCACCACCGAGTGTGTAGACACAGGCTTGGATTCCAATCCGCACGAATCACGGAGTTTGTTTGGCAGATATCCGGATGCGGCGATACTCCATTTGGCCATGGTCGCCCTCGAGTCCGATAGGCCCTGTCGCAGGGAGTTTGAAGGCACCTTCGATAATCTCGCCATTGCAAGTGCAGACCGCGACATTGTCCTTAACAGTGACGATCAATTCATTCCAATCCTGAGGGCGATACTGCTTCAAACTCTTGTACGGGCCAGCCAACGGATAATCGCGGCACTGGAGTTGTGGCTCGCGAATGAAGACTCCGCTGTCGGCATTAGGCGTCGCGCGAAATTCGAGTTTCAAGACAAAGTCACCTGGGAATTTCTGTTTCGTATACAACTGCTGGATGCGGCGTCCTTCAGGAGGTGTGGTAACTACGATCCGGCCATTAATAGCAACATAACGTCCATCGCTCGTTGCAATCTTTCCTTCGAGGTTCTCGTCCCCTGGATTCGATTTCGAAGGTGCAAGACGCCAACCTGAGAGATCCTTGCCGTTGGTCAGTGCAGTGAATCCTGGTTCTATCGTAAAAGGATCGGGCTCGGTTTCGATAAGTCCCTGCGTGGCCAAAATGGGACGAATCGCAGCTCCCCATTTTGCGTATCCAGTTTGATTGGGGTGCAGCAGGTCGGGAAATTCAGACTCCTTGGCATCTCCCTGCTCATTGGCAAATAATGTCCATGTGTCCACCAATGTGACCTGAGGGAATGCTTTCGCTACGTTGGCGATCGCTGTATTGATCGCTTGGATCTGGTCGGAAGGTCGTCGCTTGGACGCGGCGGCAGGAAAGACGCGGCAGAGAGTGACAGGCGTTTTCGGATTGCTTTTTTGAACGGCCAAGAGAATCAGTTCGATATTGCCGGAGATCGTTGCCGCACCTGCACCTTCTTCGAGGTCGTTGGTCCCCATCAGCATCACAATACCCCTGGGATTCAGGGCAAGGACATCGTTTTGAAGTCGAACGAGCATTCCGCGAGTCGTATCGCCACTGATGCCGCGGTTGGCTACGCGAAGACCTGGGAAGGTGTTCCCCAGGTTATCCCCCCACCCCTGAGTGATGGAGTCGCCGAGGAATACGACAGTGTTTTGGTCCGCTTGCACCTTGGATGCCCACTGCGACCGTTTATCCTTCCAAAGATTCTTGAACCAATCATAACGCCGGATAGGGCCAGATCCTGGAAGCCCGTCATCGGTCTCCGGCAAAGTGAGCGAGTCGTCGACTTTCTGTCCCAAGCACGGTTGGGGGAAATCGATTGCAAAAGAAAGGCAGGCGATGGAGAGAACGACACGCGAAGCAAGTGTGGTGTATGTCATAACCATTACTTTGAACGATCCTGTTCCTGATTTCAAGCCACCCCGAGCGGTCGTCGATTAAAGGCTATCAACTTCTAGAATGGCGAGACTATCTGCTGGTCCCTGAAAAAGTTTTCTTGGATGAGGGATGCGACTGGAAGAAACTCCATACGCCATCGGTCGCCTTTAGCTTGTTCGTAGGCTTGCCGAGAAAATTCGGAGCCTGGCTCTCGCCGCCTGCGCAATGATGACCAAGTCCTTCGACGGTGATATAGAGCACCCGCGATTGCTGAAACGCGATCCGATAGCTCCCAACCTCAATCGTCGCGATCCTGTCACAGTGACTTCCTAGCGTTGATCATCTCAGTATTGCATGTCCCGCACTCGAAGCATCTCAGAAAAACAGGAATTTGAGAGGCCTATTCATCTTCGTCGCTCCTCTTTTTCTCTTTCTGACTCCGCGTCGTTTCTGCCATCGATCCTTCGGTTGTGTTAGATTGAGCGACTCGAAGTTTTGGTTTCTTGCTGGAAAGCTAATGAATCTATGCGATCGATCGCTAACCTATTTGTTTCTATCTTCGTTTTGGTGGTTTGCGTCCCCAACTCGAATTGCTTGAGCGACGAGACTGTGACGTCTACCAAGCCGAACGTGATTGTAATCTTCTGCGACGATTTGGGCTGGGGGGATTTGGGATGCTTTGGAAATCCAACGATTCAAACCCCGAACTTGGACCGAATGGCCCAGGAGGGACAGAAGTGGACGCAATTCTACGTTGCTGCACCTGTCTGCACGCCTAGCCGTGCGGCGCTCATGACAGGTCGGTATCCAATTCGCAATGGAATGACTAGCGCTAAACAGGCTGTCCTGTTTCCGAACTCAGGTGGCGGCTTGCCTTCGGACGAGATCACGCTGGCAGAGATGCTCAAGCAATCGGGATACAGAACGGGGATCGTTGGCAAGTGGCACCTCGGGCATCTGCCGGAATACCTTCCTACTCAGCAAGGTTTCGATAGCTACTTCGGAATACCTTATTCAAACGACATGGATAAGGTGGGAGGTCCCGGCTACCAGGCGGAAGCTCGAAAAGATCCCAATTATTACCCGAGCATCAAACACTACAATGTACCGCTGATGCGAGACACGGAGATTATCGAGCGGCCAGCCGATCAGAATACTTTGACGCAACGATACACCGACGAAGCAGTCCGGTTTATCCAGGAGAACAGGAATCGTCCGTTCTTTTTATATTTGCCTCATTCGATGCCTCATATCCCTCTTTTTGCCTCAGATAAGTACCGGGGGAAATCGTCACGAGGATTGTACGGCGATGTGGTTGAAGAGCTCGACGCGAGCGTTGGTCAGATTCTCGGTACGTTGCGGGAACTGAAGCTGGATGGCAAAACCATGGTTGTTTTTTCTTCGGATAACGGCCCGTGGTTGTCGTTTGAAACGCATGGAGGTTCTGCGGGCCCGCTTCGCGCTGGCAAGGGGACCACGTTCGAGGGTGGGCAACGTGTGCCAACGATCTTTTGGTGGCCTGGGCGCATTCCGCCAAATACAGTCCATGAATTGGGTTCGACGCTAGACCTGATGGCGACGCTTGCTTCGATCACGGGAGGGGAACTACCCGTGGATCGGACCCTCGATAGCTTCGACCTGTCGGATGTCTTGCTCCGCGGTGGCAAAAGTCCTCGTCAAGAGATGTTTTATTGGACCAATGCTCAACTGCATGCCGTGCGCGTCGGGCCTTGGAAGTTGCACATCCAAGCGCGAGAACCGGTCAACTATGGAAAAGCGGTCGAATTGTTATCACCCGAGTTGTATCACTTGGAACGTGATATTTCCGAGAAGTACAACGTGGCAGATAAGCATCCAGAGATCGTGGAGAGGCTCCTGCGGAAAATCGAGGAACATCGTGCGAGTATCGAGCCGCATAAAGACATGCTTGCGATTCCACTTTCCCCTTCCAATTCAATTGATAGATGAAATCAGGGCGAATTCCATTCTCGCTAACCTTGCGGACTTTTAGTCGCTCAAGAAGTAATCGCCGTCCAACCCATGGGGAGACACTACGAAATATTGTATCAGACGAACCCCAAGGGGCGGTGCGGTTGGCCACTCGCTTCTCTTCCAACCTTGACCGAAATGCGCAATAACCAAACGGCAAAACGCTGCATGCCAAAAGTACCAAGTCATCTGAACAATTAGACGTTCACGATGCGGTCGTTTTCAAATGTCCGGCAGTTGTCTTTGACGCCACTCGTTAAGTAACCCTTCCTACCATCAAAGGTTTTTTTCGTACCATCTCAGATCACGACGGCGGAGCGTCGTGCCACGATGGGGCAGCCGATGGCGCTATGGCAGTGGACTTTCCCATTCACTTGAATGCCGTCGGTTATGGGTCACGGCAATCACTACAACCAACTCAACCTCGACCAAATAGCTTATCACGTACGGGAATCTTCGTAGATGCAATCGCCGAACTTTTTTATACTCTTCAGCTCGTCGAAATGGATTTTGGAGAATGAGGTCGATACACCTCTCTATCTCCAGTAGATAATCGCGAGCAAGTAACGGACGAATCGCATAGTAGAAGTCGCGGCCAAGCGCGATATCCTTTTCAGCGGTCTGCTTGACGATCAATCGAAAGGTCACAGGGACTTCCAAAGCCTTTCCCGAATTACCTCCCAGCTTTCACCGGTGCTTGGATTCTCGAGATGATCTCGAAGCCGTTCGTCCAACAACCGTCTTTCGTCTTCCGAGAGCTGTGTTGATTCCTCGGCAATACTATCCCATATGGACATCGCCAGTCGGATTCGGTCTTCGACCGGAAGCGCCAGAATTTCGGGCGGTAAATCCGCAGTCGACATAGCTAAGCTCCTAAGTGAATGCACTGACCCGAACACGATCATACTTCATTAGCATTTTATCCGCAAACATCACGTCATTTCAGACGTGACTTCCGAAGGTAAACCAACTTATCGGTAGTCTCCCAGCAACCAGCCGCCGGCTTAAGCCGGTACTACGAACGGGAGACGGTCTCAAGTCTGTCCAGAACAGCAACTAGGACAGGCATCGCACACCTGCTGACGACAGGGCTAGCAAAGAATGAGCGGACGTTCATCATTCCTCGACGC
>CAYXFO010000304.1:0-5751 GCA_964464255.1 uncultured Pirellula sp. | reverse complement strand
GGGAGACGAAATAGATTCGGTTCCGGATTTTCGAATCGAACATTTTCACGACATCAAGGGGCGTTTATGGGTACGAGATGGGTTGCACGGAGTGGCTTGGTATCAGCGATGGCCTTGGCAGCCGTGGTTTCCGCCAGTGGTTTTCGTGGCGTGCAGGCCGAGGATCCACCCAACAAGGTGCTGCGGGGCAATAGCAATCGAGTCGCCGTTGGCGATGCGATCGAGTCGTTCCAGCTGACCGACTACCAAGGACGCGAATGGACGGCAGGGGAGCTGTTCGGCGAGAAAGGGACCGTCATCGCGTTTCTCGGTACACAATGCCCCCTAGCCAAACAGTATTCCAAACGGATCGCTACCCTGGAGTCGAAGTTTCGCGATCAGGGCATTCGTTTCATCGCCGTCGACTCCAATGTCCAAGACTCTCTCGCCGAAATGGCCGCCCATGCGAAACGATTCGATCTGCAGATCCCATTCTTGAAGGATCCGAACCAACATGTCGCCGATCTCTGCGGTGCAACTCGCACTCCCGAAGTCTGCGTACTCGATGCTAAGCGAGTCCTTCGATATCGCGGACGCATCGACGATCAATATGGTATCGGCTACGCGAAAGAAGCACCGACCAAGTCGGAGTTGCGCGATGCCATCGAATCGATCGTGAGCGGCGAGCCGGTTTCGGTTTCTTCCGCCGCCGCTCCCGGTTGCTTGATCGGACGTTCGATCAAGTCGTCGGCAAATGCATCCTCAGAAACGATCACCTACGCCGAACACATCGCACCCATCCTGCAAGAGCGCTGCGTCGCCTGCCATCGCGAGGGAGATATCGGCCCGATGGATCTCACCTCCTACGACGACGTATCCGCATGGGCAGACATGATTGTTGAGGTCACTCAAGATCGACGCATGCCCCCCTGGCACGCCAATCCCGAGTATGGCCACTTCTCTAACGATCGACGCTTGAGCGAACAAGAAATGCAACTCATCGCCGATTGGGCTCGCAGCGGAACTCCGCGCGGCGACTCGGCAAAGGAGCCCGCAAAACTCGCATTCAACGACGGATGGCTTCTCCCAGAGGAACCCGGACTCGTCGTACCGATGGCGGATAAGCCTTACAAAATTCCCGCGCGAGGCGAAGTCAAATACCAATACTTCGTGACTGACCTCAAGAATGATCAAGAACTCTGGTTCCGAGGTATGGAAGTGGTCCCAGGCAATCGCGAAGTGGTCCACCACATCCTGATCTTCGCGAGGGAAAAAGGATCCCGTCGACAAGAGCCTGGAGCAGAGCGAAGTTTCCTTGCTGGTTACGTGCCGGGCACGCGTGCCGAAATGATGCCAGCTGGTTATGCCAAAAGAATCCCTCCCAACAGCCAATTGATCTTTCAAGTTCATTACACCCCGAACGGTTCGCCCCAACAGGACCTAAGCAAAGTCGGTTTCGTCGTCGCCGATCCATCAACGATCACGCATGAGATCATCACCTCCAGCGCGGTCAACCCTCGCTTTCGTATCCCGCCCGGCGATGCCGACTATCGAACGACCGCGATGTTGCCCGAGCGACTCCCAGAATGCGAACTGCTAGCGATGAGTCCCCATATGCACGTCCGCGGAAAATCCTTCCGCTACACGTTGGTGAACCCCGACAAGAGCCGAGAAATTCTTCTCGATGTGCCTCGCTACGATTTCAATTGGCAGACCGAATACCGATTGGCCGAGAAACGGATCCTCCCCAAGGGAGCTCGGATCTTCTGCGAAGCGGTCTTCGATAACTCAGAGAATAATCTCAATAATCCCAACCCCAAATCCTGGGTGACTTGGGGCGACCAGACCTACGAAGAGATGATGATCGGCTACTTCCACTATGCTGTCCCGCGAAAGCCTTAAACAAGTCCCCGGATTTCTTAAACAAGTCACTGCACCGAAGTACGTAGCGATCGCCGGATGGTCGCTGGTGTGCGGGATTTCCGGGACCGCGTTCGGGCAAGATGATCGCAAGGATGACAAGGTCTCGATCGGTCGATATGACAGACCGATGGGTGAGGCAACGCAAAGCCGATCGGTGGTCTACGCGCGAGGCGGGATGGCCTGCACGAGCGACCCGCGGGCCACGGCGGCCGCACTGCAGATTCTGCAACAGGGTGGCTCCGCAGTCGATGCAGCCATCGCAGCCAATGCGGTGCTCGGCGTCGTCGAGCCGATGAGCTGCGGTATCGGCGGTGATCTGTACTCGATCGTTTGGGATTCGAAGTCGGGGGCATTGTCGGCTTTGAACGCCAGCGGGCGATCGCCGATGCGATTGAACCGCGATGTGTTTCGCGAAAAGGGACTCGACGAGATCCCCAACTTCGGGCCGTTGACCTGGAGTGTCCCCGGTTGCGTCGCCGGTTGGTACGACCTGCACGAACGGCATGGCCGCTTGAGCATGGCTCAAGTTCTTGAACCCGCAATACGGATTGCCGACCAGGGGTTCCCAGTCTCGCCGATCATCGCCGGATATTGGGCTCGCGGCGCAGCGAACTTCAAGAATTGGCCAGACTCGCAAGGGACCTATCTGCTCGATGGGAAACGAGCACCCAAGGCCGGAGAAGTCTTCCGCAATCCCCGTTTGGCCGACAGCTATCGTCGCATTGCAAGTGGAGGGCGCGATTCCTTTTATCGCGGAGATATCGCACAGCGCATCGTCGATTTTAGCCATGCCAACGGCGGCTATCTGGAACTGGAGGATTTCTCGCGACACGAGAACACTTGGGTCGATCCGATCTCCACCCGCTATCGAGGCTACGATGTGTGGCAGATTCCACCCAATGGTCAGGGGTTGTCGGTGCTGCAGATTCTGAATGTGCTTGAGCAGCACGATGTGAAGGGGATGGGATGGGGGTCTCCCGACTACACCCATCTGCTTATCGAGGCAAAAAAACTGGCCTACGCAGATCGCGCTCGGTACTACGCCGATATGGCGTTTGTCGATGTTCCAGTCGATGGTCTTCGGAGTATGCAATACGCGCAGCGTCAAAACGAGCGTATCGATATGCAACGAGCGGCAACCGATGTACCACCCGGCGATCCTAAATTGATTCACGGCGACACTGTTTATCTGTGCGTGGTCGACAAGGATCGAAACTGCTGCTCCTTGATCCAGAGCAACTACAACGGCTTTGGCAGTCAGATCGTCCCGGGGGATGTCGGTTTTGCTCTGCAGAATCGAGGGAATCTCTTCTCCCTCTCGGACGATCATCCCAATCGATTGGAGCCGGGCAAACGTCCGTTTCACACGATCATTCCCTCGATCGTGACGCGCGATGGCAAACCGGTCTTTGTGTTCGGAGTCATGGGTGGCGATATGCAACCGCAGGGTCAAGTTCAGGTACTGGTCAATTGGATCGACTTTGGCATGAATATACAAATGGCCGGGGACGCTGCTCGAGTGCGGCATGAGGGAAGTGCGACCCCGACAGGTACTGCGGCAGATCCCAAGGGAGGGACCGTACACTACGAATCGGGTTTGCCAAAATCGACTGTGGCAGAGCTGGAGCGGCGCGGGCATATACTCAAGCCAGCACGCTCTTCGATGGGTGGCTATCAAGGGATCTTGATCGACTGGGAGAACAATGTCCTTCACGGCGCGACCGAGAGCCGCAACGATGGCGTTGCGATGGGCGTGGAAGAATACCGTTAGTCATCACCTCTCGAGGGACCTCCAATGCATTTAGGTCAGCAACGCGTCGGGAATCGGGTGATGCATGGATCGCGAATCCTCGGTTCATTGCGTCTCGCAATAACTTGCTTGTTCGCCGCAATCGGGCTATCGAAAATCGACGCAGACGAACCACCGGATTACGTTTATTTCAATGGTAAGATAGTTACTGTCAATGAACGATCGGACGTCGCTCAAGCGTTCGCGACTCGCAAGGACCGCATCATCGCCGTCGGGTCCGATATGGAAGTCAAGAAGTTGGCTGGACCTTCGACGGTTGTGCGAGATCTCCGAGGTGCAATGGTCTTGCCGGGATTGATCGATTCGCACGTCCATGCACCTGACGCGGCGGTTTATGAGTTCGACCATGAAATCCCCGAGATGCAAGATATCGATCAGGTGCTTCAGTACATTCGCACGCGGGCCGAAGCGTTGGAAGAAGGGAAGTGGATTGTTGTCAGTCAGATTTTCGTGACCCGTCTTGCAGAACCTCGCTTTCCAACCCGTTACGAATTGGATCAACTCGCCCCCAAGCATCCGGTCTTTTTCCGAACGGGTCCCGATGGCGCGTTGAATTCCCTTGCGCTGGAGAAGTGCGGAATCGACAAGAACTATAAGATCACCGATGGACAGCCCGGTTATCTCGAGCGCGATCCCGAGACTGACCAGCCCAACGGCATTCTGCGCAGTTGCACTCGGATCGTGAAAGTGGAGGATCCGCAGGCCAAGCCCAGCCCAGTCCAGCGAGCCGAACAATTGGAGAAACTTCTCCGTGATTACAACAGCGTCGGGATCACCAGTATCTGCGATCGGGCGGCCACCGATGAAGGGATCGGTCTGTACGAAAATCTTTTGCAACGGGATGCGTTGACTTGTCGAGTCTTTCTGTCCTACGCGATCAATGCGCAGTCTTCGATGGAAGAAATCGAAACGAGGATCCGCCATGCTGCGAACCATCCGCGACATACTTACGATAATCGTCTATGGTTGCGTGGTATCAAGATCTTTCTCGATGGAGGCATGTTGACCGGGAGCGCATACATGCGTGAGCCTTGGGGAGTCAGCAGCATCTATTCGATCACCGATCCCCAGTATCGAGGGTTGCTTTATGTCGAAGCGAGCAAGCTCTATCAGATGGCCAAACTCGCCCTGGCTAACGATCTTCAATTCACCGCACATGCTGTGGGTGACGGCGCGGTGTTGTCGCTGATCGATGCTTACGAACGGATTGCGGAGCAAGATTTCCCCGTGAAAGACAAACGACCTTGTGTAACACACTGCAACTTCATGAGTGCCGAAGCGATCGAAGCCATGGCAAAGTTTGGAATCGTCGCGGATTTGCAACCTGCTTGGTTGGTGCTCGACGGGAAAACGCTGCTCAAGCAATTCGGCCAGGACCGAACGAAGTACTTTCAACCCTATCGATCGCTATTCGATCAACGTGTTGTGGTTGGTGGGGGTTCGGATCACATGCAGAAGATCGGATCGTTGCGTTCGGTGAATCCGTACAATCCGTTCCTCGGAATGTGGGCAACGGTTGTTCGGATGCCCAGGGGAATGGATGAAGCTCTCCATCCGGAACAGCAGATCGATCGATACGAAGCGATTCGGCTATACACGCTCAACAACGCCTACCTGACGTTCGAGGAAAAAGAGAAGGGTTCGATCGAAGTCGGCAAGCTCGCCGATTTTATCATCCTCGATCGCGATCTTTTGAAATGCTCCATCGATGAGATTGCTTCCACCCAGGTTCTCGAAACGTATCTTGGTGGCGAGCGGGTTTACGAAAGAGCGAAAGAGTCATTTTGATGGGATCCCAGATTGCATCAAATCGCAAGCAACCCATGCAGACCTCTCCGCCGGATGATAGAATCGGGGCTCGCAAGAACCTTCACAATCTGCCTCAGACTTTTGCGCCATGTCCCAGCAACCCGGCAACGACGATCCTACGGGCACGGAAAAGGTGTCAGGTACCTTTTTAACATCTTAAGCTAGGGAAGCGTGCGATCCCAACGTTAGCTGGGGAGACTTTGCCTCCGGTTGCACAAGGCAACCGGGGG
>CAYXFO010000303.1:0-5774 GCA_964464255.1 uncultured Pirellula sp. | reverse complement strand
GGGCATTGTTCCGCTTCGAGCCAACGGCTCGAATTCCGATTGCCTAACCTCGCGCAATACGAGATGGCTACTGTCGCCAAAAGATGGTTCCAGAAAAGTCGATTCGATTGCGACCGCATTTCCTGGTAGGCGAACGCTTGAACCGACGATCGTTTTCATCTTGACTGTCGCACGATCCGCAAAGTGTTTCCGCTTAAAATCTTCCCAATTGCCGAAAGCGTATGCATATTGCGCAACGTCCCTTTCTTTGCTCTTGGCATAGATCGTTGCTCCGTCGGGTGAGATTTGGCAATCGATAAATGGACAACCGTCGATCTCGTCGAATGCCTTGGTTTGCAGATTCAGACGTCCGAACTTCGCATCCTGGGATTGGTCGGATTCGCGATTCTTGATGAAGTACAGGTAGGGGTCGGCAGGGTCGTTGCTAGAGGCTAGGAAGCCGACTTTCGAGTTGTGGATCAATGGCGTCTTGCTGGCAATCTCTAGACTCCCGGTGTCAACGAAATTGATCTCTGACTCCTCAGAAGACGTATAGATAAACCAGCGGCTCCCATTCCATTGCTTGAAGCACACAGCGCTCGGTTTCCCTGCAACGCCTAGAATCGAGATCGGATCGGTTTTTCCTTTCATGAGATCATCGATCGAGTGGATGACGATCCCTTTTTTGTCGTCCGTCAGCGCGATTCGTCCGAGGAGCGGGTCGTAGGCTGTCGACCAGGCGATGGAGGGCAATTTAAAGAGGATCGCGGAGTCGGTACCGGAAACCCTTATCGGCGAATCTTCCTGGACCGTGTCCTGAGTCTTCGATGGATATTGGGTTGGACTTGGGGGCGTGATGGGTGGCGGAGAGTTCGGCAGAATAATCTTGGCCGGTTCGATGGTCTCGGTCCGCTCGATCACCACCACCGCACCCGGAGTATTCCTCATTTGTTCCGTGATGTGGGCCCCTCCCATCACCCGTTCAGGTTCTTGGAATACGTACCAAAGAAACACTCCCAGCAGCGATACCGCGATCATCGCTACTCCGAGGATCGAAACAACGGTGATCGCAACAACGGACGCGGAATTCTTCGAAACGGTGCGAGGTCGAGGGGGCGCGATGGGGGCATCGAGCGCAAATTCCGGAACGCTGATGATTTCCTTGCATTGAGGACAGCGTATCCGGGCACCGGCCAAATCGTCGCCGACCTGCAACTCGTGACCGCCGGAGCATCGAACTTTGATCCGCATCATTGGCCTTTCAAATTCGATAGAGAAAAGGTGACGAAGGTCTGATGAACGCCGTTGCTAGTGATCGAAACAATAACGTCAACGCTTGGTTTCTTGAGCAGTCTAGGTACTTTCCAGAGCAAAGCGCCAGCGGGTGAGATCTCCATCCCTTTGGGGCCGCTCAGGAGCCGATAACCGATGTTGGGACGATTGGTCTCCACACGAATTTGCGATTGATAGATACCACCTAAAGTGATCCTTGTGTTCTTTGGAGCCGTGGCGACCAAATAGTCGGCGGCGGATTTTTTCAACTCGGCTTGAAGATCGAAAGGCTGAACGATCACCTTGTTGTTCGCCAATGGAATAGTCGCGAGAATCCCCGCCTCGACATCGAGATAAACTCGTCGATCGAGATGTGGCCCGGTCGGCCTTCCGCTCGGATCGGCTACCTCCAGATCGATCGGCGGCAAGGTAGCCAAGGGTGCCTCTGCCCCAATCATCTTTACATACGATCTACTTCTCTGCTGAATCCTTGGGTCTTCTGATTTGCTCGGAGGAATCGACAAGTAGATTTTGGGATGCGACGTCGGAAAAAGTGCTGGGACCGGACGCGACGGCGGCTCCGCTTTCGCCAGCGTTTGATCCAATGCTCCCCCTAGATTGGTGAAGAGGTACGTACCATCTGCCGAGGGGACAACATATCCAAGGGAGTCGTGTTCATATCGAACCGTTAGGAATCTGTCCGACAGCTTGGCGACGAGCACACCGGTAGGGGAACCGCCGAATCCAGCAGCTCCAAAGACATTGCCGCTGGCGGATGCGCAAATCTGTGGCCTGACTATCGAGGAATGGGTTATCTTGATCCGGTGTGCTTGATTTTTTTCTATCTCGACTGGAATCAATGTCAATTTGAATGGATCGATGAAAACCCAATTGCTCATCCAGAAGCCATCTTTCGGTGTGACGCAATGCATCATCAATGGGCCATCGGATGCCTCGCCAGCAGCCATCGAGACGATCGCACCGTCCCATGGGGATGGAACCGTAGATTCGAGTTCCAGTCTGCTGAGCGAGTAACGCTGGATGACATTCCTGATTGGATCGGCAATGAAGAAATGCTCCAACGTCCCTGCCACCAGCGAGTCGGCGGAGGGAAGGGGAAGCACCTTGACCATCTCCGCTTGATCCAGATCGATGATCGCAACTCCCGGGATGTCTTTCATCGAGACCAGCAGAAACCGTCCTCCTCCGGCACGAACGACATCGGTCATTGCACTAGGCAAGGCAATCGTTTTTTCTTTGCCGGTGTACTTCGGACGTTGCCGCAGTCGATTGCTGTCCGCGGATAAATCGACATTCAGTGAGTCGATCACTCCGCTCGAGGAGGAATCGGATTCCGTGCCAGCATCGACCCTTGCAAAGACATCGGCAGCTTGGCTCATATTCTGGTCCACCACTGCCTGAATGATAATTTTGTCCTTGCTCTTTGCCACCAAATTGAAAATGAAGTTCTCTCTCTTTCCGGGGTTGACCTCTGCGAAGATCACCTTTGAAAGTGGGATGACTGCTGGGACTTCGCCGCAGTCGACTTTTATTTGCGGAAGCTTGGTCGTATCGGAGGTCAAAGCATTCCCATCCTGCAGCAAGATCGAACTGCTCTTTCCATCCTCCGACTGACGAACCGAGGTGATCGATGATAGCCAGTACGATTTGTTGTTCAGTTGTATTTGTTCGTTGGGAATCGCACCGACAATTTCTCCCTCTTTGAGAACAAACTTTACCCGAAGCGGTATCTTTTTCGGATCATCCTGCGACACAGACACGACCCCTTGGAATTGATTGTTGCCAATAGACTTAAGCGGGATGATCTTCTTGTTTCCTTGATCGCCGATACACCATATTTCCACCGACAAATCGGAAACCTCTCTTTGCATGCTGATGAAGCCGACCCGCACATCGCTCGGGATGTATGGATCCAGTAGCAAGCCGGACGCTTCGAGGCTGTAGAAAGGGGACTCGAGCATCGGCCAAAGTTTTTCCGCCGGGATCGCAAAGTTAACTCCCGATGCAAGTACTCCGAAGCTGACGATCCCTACAACTTTTCCCGACTCATCCACCACCGGGCCACCGGAGTTTCCTGGATTGAGTGTGGCATCGAGCTGAATCAACTCGACCTTGCCATTCTCTTTCCGTATCGCAGTCAGCTTGCCAACATTGACACTGATCGATGGATTCGCATCCTTCTTGACGGTGAGCTGCTTGCCGAAGGGGAAGCCGAATGCGATGAGATTCATCGTTTCATAGAGATTTGGGTTCTGAGCGAGTGGCAGCGCGGTAAGTTTTTTGTCGCTCGGAACCCTGTAGGCTTTCAGGACAGCCAAGTCGGCGTCTGTATTGATGAGGACAACTTCGGCAGTAAGACTCCATTCATCGGCCTCACTTGACTGCATCACCAGTTTGACGCTGGCACCCAGTCCGAGTTCTTCTACGACGTGGCTGTTGGTGACGAAGACCCCGAGCGGGTCGATACAAAAAGCGCTTGCGACTTTCTTTTCGCCTGCCTCGATCAGCGCTACAGCCGCCTTGCCAGCCTCGATCACTGCTCGATCTTGAGCGATAACTGTCGAGGAAAAAAGACAACATACCGCGATTGCGGCAAAGCGGGAGATTAGGGACATTTCTTTCCTCCAGAGAAAAATTTGTGAGCTGGATTGTCGGTGTCCGAAATTCCTGAGTCAATCGGGTTAAAGTGGCTGGCCGACAAACTGGGACCGACAAACTGGGATAGACGCTTCATGCCTGTCCAAGTGGCATCTTGCAATCCCGAAATCGACGCATGGCATATCGATAGGCTGCTTTCGCACTGCGGCCCGGTTCCAAGAGGCCAAGCCCATTGCGGCCAAGATCCGTTTCTCCGTCGGCAAGCTACCGTCGCGCAATTCCCGATCCATCACATCGTGTTGCAATGAGGCCTCGCGCGTGTACTCAAGCTCCAACGCAACCGAACGAAATCTCCAAGAGCTACAGACCGTCTTATGAACACCAACACGATTCGCGAGCATCGCATCGTAGATCTTCCGGGTCAGTTCCTCCCGTGCCTTGGGCGTACCATCATTGTATTTTCCAGCCGTCACACACATTTTAGAATCTCACTGGGCTTGATCGAACAAAACCGGCCACCTCAGTACTGTTAATCACCATAGAGGGGTTTTCCGTAAAGCAAAGTCAGAAAAGTCTTGCCGATCTCCGCAAGCCAAGGCGATGACGGCTGGTGGCGAAATCCGGCAGAGCGGTGGAAAACTCATTTACCCCAGGAACAACGTTCCGCGGAGGCTTAAGGCAAGATGCAACCTGACAAGAACCAAATCGAAACGAATCTGCGACTTCATGTCGATCGACTCGCCGGTTTGATCGGTCCGCGATATCTACAGAAGCCGAAGACCATCCAGGCGACAATCGGCTACATCGAGGGCCAGTGGACTCGCATGGGCTACTCGGTATCGCAGGAATGTTATGACGCTCTCGGCAATGAGGCGACGAATTTGATCGTCGAGCAACCGGGCAAACGACGGGCCGACGAGATCATTCTCTTGGGAGCTCACTACGATACGGTCTTTTCCACTCCCGGCGCCGATGACAACGCCTCTGCGGTCGCCGTACTCCTCGAATCCAGCCGCCTTCTGCGCGAATACTCGGGTAATCGAACGATCCGATACGTTGCGTTCGCTTGTGAGGAGCCACCTCATTTCAACTTGGATTCAATGGGTAGCCAATTCCATGCGCGACAAGCACGATTGCGGAGAGAGAATATTCGAGGAATGCTGTGCTTGGAAATGGTTGGCTATTACTCAACCGACGACCACTCGCAGACCGTGCCGCCGCTGATTCCACGATGGATGCATCGTTTCCTTCCTCATCGCGGTGATTTCCTCGCAGCCGTCGGCAACTTGGCATCCTGGAAACTTTGCTGGAACTTTCGCCGCGGGTTCCAACGAGGCTCGCGATCCATGCCACTGTTCTCGATCTGTCTGCCCGAAAAGATCCAAGAAATCCGATTGAGCGACAACAGCTCGTTTTGGGACCAAGGCTACCCGGCACTGATGCTGACCGACACCAGTTTCCTACGAAATCCAAACTACCATTTGGAAACCGACACACCCGATACGCTCGACTATCCTCGCATGACCGAGGTAACCCTGGGCGTCGCTGCCGCCTTGCGTATCCTGGCGGGCTAGGAGGCCCGCTCCAGGTTCTCAATGTCGATAAGCGAGTGGTCATTCTGACCGAGTAACGAAAACGATCACCGAGGACGAGGAGCAATGTCACCAGGAGCAACCGCGCCGACCGAATACTTCGGTGCATCGGCTTGTTCTCGCTCAGATGGCCCCAGTCCTCGGATGGTACAGTGGACATGTCACCGCAGGACGGTCTCGGCGATCCACGCCACATTGCATACCAGCGTACAGGATGCAACATACGCCTGCAACAATCCGTTCACCGCTCCCCGGTTGGCTCGTCCGACCGGAAGCAAAGGTTCGTCAGCGACCGGAAACTGCTTCACCCAC
>CAYXFO010000302.1:0-5793 GCA_964464255.1 uncultured Pirellula sp. | reverse complement strand
TCAAAGAAACCAAATGCAACGTGCCGAACATAGTTTTAAGGACGCGCGGGATTGTAGAGATCGCGGCATGGATACGTCCAGGTGGAAAGAGCCGGTCGCAGTTGCCTGACAGCAAGGTTGGCTAGACCCAGTACATTCCAAGGGGAATCGCATGAAAAAGTTGACTTATTTGGGCGTGATGGCCGCATTGGGTTTGGCTGCACCAGTCCTCGGTGGCGAACCCTCACGACGATACAATATGCCGCCTGCCGCACGGTTGGCGGAACCAGGCCCGATGGTCGGTGGCCCTGGACCTGGCGTTTTGGCACCGGAAACTATTCCCGTTCCAAACTATGGTGCTCCTACCCCTACCACGCAAATACTCTTCAATCAGCCACAAGCGATGAAGATTGCGTACGACGTGGTTGGAGATGGATCCTTCACCAGTGAATGCTTGATCGTTCCAGGACGACTTGAGTTTGCTCAAGGGGGCATCTATCGCTTGAAGCTGACCGATATCGCAGGACGCGAAGGGGTCGAGCTTTATCCTACCGTGGAAGTCGGGATCGCTA
The DNA here is from genome assembly GCA_964464255.1 of uncultured Pirellula sp. Taxonomy (GTDB): domain Bacteria; phylum Planctomycetota; class Planctomycetia; order Pirellulales; family Pirellulaceae; genus JBKCUI01. The sequence continues at coordinate 5,242 of CAYXFO010000302.1, read as the reverse complement.
ATCCTCGCACTGCTGCCTACTTGGCGCACAACGCGATCTCGATCCAGTTTACGGAAGAAGACTTGGATCAAGCATTGTCGGGCAACTTCGTCACCAAGGTGATCTATCTGCCCGATCCCGAGTTTCAAGGGGAAGTGATTTCCGGAATCGACACGTTGGTGAGCACCCGATTGGAGCCCGGATTGGATCCGATTATCGAGGCTGACCGTCGCGGTTCGATCCTTGCGATCATTCGCTTGGGTAACAAGGACATTGAGTTGACCGGTTCTGCATATGCGAACGGTGGTTACAACCAAGGTGGCCCTGGCGGCATCTTCATGGATGGCAATGGCGGATTCTGCGGTCCTGATGGTCGCCCGATCGATCCAGCCACCGTTCCCCCGAACATGGTCGCAGGCGTCACTGCTCCGCAGTACGGAATGACCTACAGCGGAACACCGATAGGCTTGCCTGGCCCGCCGCACATTCCATTCGGACACCCAGCCGGTTTGCAGAAGCATATCATGCACAACAAGACTCACATGAACATTCCGGATCCTGTTGAGAAGATGAAGATCAATGTGAAGCACACGCCAGGCTTGAGCTATCCTCAGCCACCAAGCCGGGTTCGCATTCACGAGCAGAACATCCATCCCGGATATCCAGCAGGTCGCCCCGGCTTCTACCATGCGAGCCGAGTCGTTCCCTCGAATCAGTACGGCGGCCCTCAAGGTCCCGTGCCTGGTGCAGCGGGTGGTCCTGGCGGCGAGTATTGCCCACCTGGACAAGTTCGATAAGGAAGTTCGATTCCACACGGAATCGACAGCGACCACGAACTGTGTGGCGCGTCGAAACTGATGCGTCACCCTCAGGAATGAAGCTAGTCCCGGTACCACTGGGACTTTTTTGTTATCGCGAATCATCGGTAATCGAAATGCTCCAGCGAGTCTCATTTCCTGCTCTGCTCCTCGGTTGGCTCGCGGTCATCGCGATCTGTATCGCAGCGGCCTTGATCAATCCTGTTGCCCATGGTCAGTCTCCCCGCACGACACTGCCCAACGCCGCCCAACCTCTCCTAACCGACGATATGCCCCCTGGAGTGATCGGATCGGTCCAACTCCAACACAAACCTCAACTGCGCGGCGTTTGGCAAGCGATTGAGATCAAGGCCCCCAAGGGTGTCCAAGTTAACTTTGCCGAGGGTGGACAGTTCGCACCCGACATCCCATCCCCAGCTCGCGTCGCCGTACTTGTAGGACCTGTCTATCGTGTGCGACTTACTGGAATTCCTGGTGATGAGGATCTGGAACTTTTCCCAACCATCGAAGTGATCGATCGCACTTGCCCGCCAGCCGAGCGAGAACATCGATTCCCCATCCCGATCGAGATCGACGAGCAAGACCTCGCTGATGCCGCCAAAGGGGAATTGGTGGTTCGCGTTGTCTACGTCGAAGATAACGAAATCGCCGAACCGGTCGACACGTCGAAGTTACCTCAACGGGTGCTGGATGTACGTCCCGACCAAAACGCCCTTCGTACCGCCGACTCCCTCGGTCGTCCCGTCGCTATCCTGCGAATGGGTTCTCGAGTTCCCAACATCACCGAAGGCCAAGATTGGGCCGAGTTTCTTTACGGATGTCCACCCTGGACTCTCCTGAAAGCCGTACCCACGAAACAGCAATTGATCGATGAAGGTCGTTGGCCGATCACCGCTCAGTCAGGCTCTCTTTCCGATCGACGTTGAAAGTTCGCGGTTATGAACAAACAGTTGCACCGAAGTTACCTCGCGATCGCAGGCTTGACGTTGGCATCTTCTATTTCCGGATGCGCGACTCAAGTTCCGATGTTGTCAGGTGGCCTGTTCAGTGATGACGCGCTCGCGCAGCGCCGAATGAGTGCGTCGCAGACTCCGATCGCTCGCTCGCAAACAGCGAAAACAGGAACCAACGATGGGCCTGGACAGGGTGCTATTGCCCAGGCGGGCTACAGCCAACCCGCAACTCAACAAGTCCACGAACCGGAGAGCTTCTCCGTTCCGCGCGAACCGATCGGAACTCCTCCACAAACTCTCGATCCCACAGCACCCGTCGTCGGTTCCCCTTATCAGTTGGCAAGTCATCGCCGCGCCATGATGGCCGGAGTTAGTGCAGGCGCGGCGCAGGGCGACTGCGCCACATGCGATCCGGTTCCTAGAATCGGAGGACACGGCCTTCGCTACCGTGCGATCTATCCACAGCTCAATGGATCGTGTGCACCTGCCGACTGCGAAGTTCCATGCGGACCGGAATGCGAACCCAATGTTCGTTGCGTTGATCCGCAAGAGTACATTTTCGATGGAGGTGATCGCGAGCCACTCGTCCGGATCCGTGACGACATGACCCAATCCGGTCTCGATCCCGAAGACACAGTCATTCAGTACACAACCGCCAACGGTCAAACATTTGCTCAGAGCGGCTGCCGGGTTGCCATCTACGCACCTCGCTTTGCGAGCGTTCGCAAACGGACCGGTCCGCAAACCGCTGAACTTGCGTTGCGTCCGCTGGCATCCATTCAGCCCGATGGCCCCGGGATCGTACGCGAGCAATTGCCACCGGTCAGCATCATGAAGCCGGTTGCACCGATTGCGAAGGATGCCGTGCGAATCGTCGAAGCGTTCCGAGATCGGCAACGTCCTCTGCCATCGGAGATGATTATTCCGATGGGGGTTGTTAGCGATGCCTTTAAGCCGTTTGAGGATCTCGACATTATTCGCTTGGGTGATCTCCTCGGTACCGATCCCGCCAAACTGGCACTTGCCGCCGCTGCTGCCCGCGCTTGGTCCAACGTCGATGAACTCAAGGTTCTGGTCGACGGCCAGGAAGCAGTGGTCGAAACCGACTTGAAGCAACCTCAGGAAACGCTGACGTACGAGTTCAAGGGAGCCCGCATCCGACTATGCAAAGTCGCATCGGAGCAGATCGCCAGCCCCGGCGATGTGATCTCCTTCACCATTCGATTCGACAACGTCGGAGACTCGCCGCTGAAGAATCTGGTGCTCAGCGACTCTCTCGCACCTCGCTTGGAGTATGTCGATGCTTCGCAGCAAGCGAGCATGCCAGCATCGTTCTCGGCAATTCCCAACGAAGCAGGCTCCAAGGTCCTGCGATGGGAATTCGACAACCCAATCAAACCGGGTGAGGGTGGCATCGTTCGATTCGATGCCAAGGTCCGGTAATTGGCCGGTAATTCGAAGGGCTGAGTTTCGGTTTACTACTTGGTGTAGCCTTGCGTCGAGACCGACATGATCCTCGCAAGCAATTGACCCAAGGTCTTTACCGAATCCGATCTGAGCATACTCATCTTGTAAATCCGACCCGCGACCCAAATCACCATCGCGGTCGCAACAGCTAACAGTATCGCACCCAGGATGGGTTGCCAGATCGGAATGGTCACTCCCGTTCCCAACCGGAGTATATTCATCATCGGTGCGCTCGGTGGAAACATCGCGAGCGCCATTGCGACAGGTCCGAGTGGATCGCGAACGGCAATGAACCATACCATCATCGGCAACATCATGAACAGCCAGACCGGCAGCAGCAAGCTTTGAGCTTCTTTCAAATCGCGCACCGATGCGCCGATCATGATGAAGATCGAACTGAAGAACAGCACACCCAAAATCTGGAACACCAGGAACCAGGGGACCAGGGACATGGGCACGAGGTGCTGCATGTTGCGCTGCACGAGAAAAGCATAGGCACCTGCCGCGTAGAGGGCGAAAACCAGCAGCGATGCCGCGACATTGCCGATCAATTTCCCGGTCAGCAATTGGGTCGGCGAAACCGAACCGAGCAAGACTTCCGAGATCCGTTGCGATTTTTCCTCCATCGCGCTTTCGAGCATCGGCTGGGCGGCCAGAAAAATCACCATGAACATCAGCATCATCATTCCGAACGGCGCAAAGAATGTCGCTAGATCGAAGCCTTCCTCTTTTGCCTTGACGGATGCTTCGCCTCCTTCGCTGGTGGTCGTTCGTTCATAGGGAGAGGTTGGCGCAAACGAAACGGGCCGATTTGCGAGTTGGACTTTCTCCGACTCGAGCCCTAGTACCTTGAATCGCTCCTGGCGCACGATTGCATCGACAATGGCTTGCATCCACTGCCTGGCCTCGGATAGCACGGCATCCTGGCTGACGAATCTCACCGTGTCGGTGCTGGCTGGATCGAATAGTGATTCTGGAATCTCTACGAATGCGTACAGCGAACCGGTGCGAATCTCATCGCTCCATCCCAATCGCGCCGTATCATCCAAGCTCTTGCTTTCTTGCAGTTCCAAAACATACGGATCCGTAGTCATGCCTGTCATCTCGCGAGCTGACTGCTTGGCATCTTTCTGACCAGACTCCGACTGGCTTTGTTTGAGAAGTTTATTTCGTTCTTCTGCCATTGCGACCAACTGCGGTCCCACACGTCCCGTTCCATCGACGACGCGAATGATTCGTTCTCGTCCTCCGGATATCTTGTTGAGCGTAGGCATGATAATCAGGCTGCCAAAGAGCATCACGGGCATGATGAGGAGCGTTGCCAGGAAGGCCCGCGTTCCGACCATCGCCATGAATTCCCTGCGTGCAATGACCCATATCTTATTCATGAGCGATCGGCTCCTTGTTCATTCGAGGTCGGTTCAGGAGATGGTTTGGCGATCCGAACGAAGATGTCGTGAAGCCGCGGCCTAGCTGTTTCAAAGTGTTCCACCTCTCCCTGCTCCATCAAGGCGCGAAGTATGCTCGACCGCGCTCCCAAGGATCTCATCCGGAGCTCCGTATACGGCGAGCAATCGACCCACGATTCAATGTCGGGAAGACGTGAAACATCCGGAACAATATTGCCCGCCAAACGAACCCTCAGCACAGGCTCGCCATATTGCGATTGAATCTCTTCCATCGTTCCGTCGAGAACTTTATTCCCCTTGTAGATCATGAAGATCCGGTCGCACATCCGTTCAGCCACGTCCATGTCGTGCGTACTCAAGAGAACCGTGGTCCCCTCTTTTCGCAGATCGAGTACCGCTTGGCGAAGCAGATCGAGATTGACCGGATCGAGGCCGCTGAAAGGCTCATCTAAGATCACCAGCTCCGGTTGCGATACAACCGCAGCGATGAATTGGATCTTTTGCGCCATCCCTTTGGAGAGTTGCTCCAACTTTTTATGCGACCATTCGGCGGCACCGAGACGCTCGGGGTGGACGTGCGGGTGATCATGCCGAAGCACCGCGGCGTGGCCGCCCG
>CAYXFO010000301.1:0-5795 GCA_964464255.1 uncultured Pirellula sp. | reverse complement strand
GGTGACCGCAAACAGCTTCGCCGCCATCACGTCAATGAGAATGCAGTGCAAGCAGCCGTGAAGTCGGCGGTGACGCGCGCGGGCATCTTGAAGAAAATGACTTGCCATACCTTTCGTCATAGCTTCGCAACCCATCTGCTCGAAGCAGGGAAGGATATTCGTACGATCCAGCAATTGCTCGGTCATGCCGACGTTTCGACGACGATGATCTATACGCATGTTTCTCGCCACGGCGCCAGCGGTGTCGAAAGCCCACTGGATCGATTGTGATCGCTAGAGGAGTGGAAAACCATTGGGCGAAAAATGGAGGGCGAAAGATTTTTCGATCCGTCAGGCTTGATGTTTTTTGCCATCCATCTTTTGCCAAGGGCTTCGGGATCGGATTACGCAATCGAGCACGACCAAACGGATCAATGCCAGAACTATTTCTTCTCGATGGGAAGAGCCACGGGTAACGCGTTCCCGAATCGTTCGAAATCCTTGAACGACCAAACGACTTTCTTATCGGGTGACACTTCGAGGACCTGTGGATTGTCAGGGCCAGCATGGCAATTCACAATCCATGTGTTGCCGTTGGGGAGTCGATCCACCATGGTGATCCAAGCCAATTGCACGCCTGGCAATTCCTTCTCCGTAACCTCCCACACGATCTTCTTGTCGGGGGAAACTTCGATCACACGGTGACCATCACCGGTGCCGATCAGGGTGTTACCGTTGGACAATCGGACAGCGGAGTAGAGTTTCGATCCCACATTGAATTCCCATGCGACTTTCCCCGAGCGATCGTATTCGCGTGCAACACCCAGAGCCTCGTGAGCCACCACGTAATTGCCTTGAGGAGTGGGCCGAACTAAGCGGGTATCGCGGTGTGCATCCGGATTCTGGATAGCCAGCGGAATCGAGTGCACGATCTTGCCATCGCGGTCCACTTCGATGATTCTCGCTGCTCCGCTTTCAGCGATCATCGTTAATCCGTTGGGGAGTCTTCGAAACGCGTGGATTTCGATTGGTCCACCCGTAGCCGTTTTTCCTGCTTGGTATTTCCAGACTTCTTTTCCTTGAGCATCGACTTCGATCACGTTGGTGAACGAGGACTGAAGCAGCCAATGACCGTTCGGCAGTTCCTGGGCATCATGGATGTCCTGGATATCGCGCTGTGAGCGAACCTTTTGATCAGTACCTATCCAGGCAGCGATTTTCTTCTGGTAATCAGCAGCAAAGATAGCTCGTGGTGTTCCACTTTGTTGAGCATCCGCTTTCGTACCGAACGAAATCAAACAAGCCACTACGATCAAGCAGAGATGAATGCGCACGGGGATCCCTTTAAGGAAATAGAGGTTTCGAGAGATTACTTGCCAGAGAGCAGGCGTTGAATCTCCTGCAGGCTGGTATTGCCCAAGGCGCAGGCCAGGATTCCTTCCTCTTGGAAGCCGAGGTGGTTTCTGGTCTTGGCAAACTTACGCAGCTCGTCAGGTTTCCCTGCGAAGTTGATGATCGCCTGCCGCATCGCATCATCGATGGTCAGCAACTCGAAGATAGCCATACGACCAAAGTAGCCTCGCCCGTTGCAACGCTTGCAGATCTCAAATTCGATGGGATTGCCTTTCGCATCCACTCGCTGTTCGGGAGGCGGGGGGATGGTGGGATTGAAAAGCTTATTGACTCGTCCGGAAGGTATTCCCAGTTTCTGAAGCAATTGCGGGGTCGGTTGATAAGGCTGCTTGCATTTTTCGCACAATCGTCGCACGAGTCTTTGATTCAACACGCCATGCATGACCTTCACGAGCCCCTTGGCTTGCTTTGGGTAAGCAGCAAGTATTTTCGCGACGGCATCGAAGACATCGTCTGCAACCATTCGCGTCACTGCATGTTTTTGTTCCTTGTTGATCTGGTTCAGCATGGCTTCGATGATCTCGTCGTTGATCAATGATGGCAAAACGAAGACATCGGGTTGTTTCAGACGGACTTTTTCAAAGAGGGCTTCGGGGGTATTTTCCGTGCCGTCTTCGTAGTAATACTCCGTCACGTTGATGATATCTGGTTCCGCTTCGGCTTTGTTTTCGATCAGAACCCAGTCGCGAACAAACTTGTCAGCGTTTTCAAGAGCGAGTCGCCATGTGGTTGGCAGACCGTGAGTCGGGGGGCCGCTGATGACGACCAAGCCGCCATTGCCGTTCATCAATCCCTTGAATTGCTCCTGCATCGCGTCTCGCATACCGAGATCGCCAAGAGTTTTGAGAACGGGCTTTTTGCGATCGATGCTGAACAGAACGCGTTCTCCAGAAGGCACACCAGTACTCATGAAGGAAACGATCCAATCGATCTCTTTGAAGTTCGTTGCGAACTTGCCATCTTGCCGAGCTCGTCGCTCGGCGGGGTTCAAGCCAAGAATTTTCTTGTAAACCACCAAAGCCGAATCGGCCGAAACGCGATCCATGGCGGGGAGCGTTTCCCACATGCCATCGACTCGGAATCGAACGACTGCACCCTGTGCCGAATAGTCGATCAAAATGCGGTCGGCTCGACCGGCAATCGCATTCGCGATGATCACCAATGCGATTGGGTATCCAGGCAATTGCTTGCTCGCAATCACCAAACCGGTCGCTTCATCCTTGTTGATGCCCAGAGGCTTGATCTCGAGAGACGGCAACGGGATATCCTGCCCGGGAGTCATCGAGTTGGACGTCGACTCGGTCTTTTTCTTCTTCTTTCCGAAAACCATCTGCAACCTGTAATTCTCTTAAATAATACCTGGTTGACTGACATTGATTCCCTTGAGAGCCATCTTGAGAGCTTCCGGATTGGGAGCAACCTCGAAGGCTGTAGGGCGATCGATGAGTCCGTCGTCGATGAGTTGCTTTAGGCTCATCGTGAAATCTTGCATGCCTTCTTGAGCGCCGATGCGAATCGCGTCAGCAAGCTTTTGGTCCTTCTCCTCCAAAAGAAGTTTGCGGATCATGGGCGAGAAGGTCATGATCTCGCAGGTGGGCACACGCGATACGCCTTGTCGAATCGATCTCAACAGTTTCTGAGCGATGATTCCCTTCATGTTGAAGGCGATGGCATTGCGAATCGCTTTGTGCAACTCTTCGGGGAACAAGTCGAGGATACGACCGATCGTGGAGGGGGCGGTCGAGGCGTGAATCGTACCGAACACCAAGTGACCGGTTTCGGCCGCGTGGATCGCCGTCATAAACGTCTCTTCGTCGCGCATTTCACCGACCAGGATGATGTCTGGGTCTTCGCGAACGGCGTGCTTCATCGCGATTTCAAAGTTTTTCACGTCGGTTCCAACTTCCCGTTGATTGATCAAGCACTTGTCCTCGGTGTACACGAATTCGATCGGATCTTCGAGAGTCAGGATATGCTTGCGATAATTCCTATTGATCCAATTCAACATCGATGCAATCGTCGTACTCTTACCGGATCCGGTAACACCGGCCAGCAGAACCATCCCTTGGTCGTACTTGCACAACTCTTCGAGAACGGGGGGTAGGAACAAACCCTCGAAGTTCGGAATGAAGTTGTTGATGCGGCGAGCAACCAAGCCAGGTTTGCCGAGCTGCTTGAGCATGTTGACACGGAAACGCCAATTCTCCCCCTCGACATTGACCGTGTAAGAAAAGTCTGCGCCACCCTCTTCCTCGAAGATGCGTCGATTTCGGTCGTCGAGCATTGGGATCAGTAGCCGAACCATCTCTTCCACGTCAATCGGCGGTCGATTCAGGGGCTTCAGATCCCCTTTGACGCGTACGATCGGTTGGGTACCGACTTTCAAATGCAAGTCGCTACCCTCGAGCTTGACACAAGCCTTGAAGAGCTTATCGACTTCCAGTTCCTTCTTTTCTCGCAACAGCGAGGCGGCGAGCGAGTCGGTCGTGGAGGCGGGATTACCGGGGCGAGGGGATTCTGCTATTGCCATGATGTTCGATGGGTTCCTGGTGAATGAAAAGGGAAGCGATCAAACGTCCCATTCCTATGGTGACTCAATTCGCGCTAAATTGGAATCACAGGCGCACGAGAATTCTTCGTTCCGCCATCATTTGCTTCGTTTTTGCGATTGTGTAGGTTCCGAAGTGAAAAATACTGGCGGCTAAAACTGCATCTGCCTCAGCCTCGAGGATCGCGTCGATGAGGTGATCCGGACAGCCTGCCCCTCCGCTGGCTACCACCGGGATGGAAACCGCTCGGCTCACGGCTTTCGTAATTGGCAAATCATAGCCGTCCTTGGTCCCATCGCGATCCATGCTAGTGACTACGATCTCGCCAGCTCCTAGGTCCTGAACTTGCTGGGCCCATTCAACCACTTCCAGGCCAGTCGGGGTACGGCCACCGTGGATATGAACCTCCCAGAATTCCTGTCCGTTCCGGTTCACTCGACGGGGGTCCATGTTGACCACAATGCACTGGGAACCAAACCGCTCGGCCGCCTCCCGAACAAAGTCCGGATTCTTGCAGGCGATGGAATTGAGAGACACCTTGTCGCAACCCGCCTTGAGGAGAGCACGGATATCATCAATGGTTCGGATGCCGCCCCCCACCGTCAAGGGCATGAAGATCTGGTCGGCAGTTCGCTCCACGACATCGATCATAATGTTTCGATCTTCATGGCTAGCGGTGATATCAAGAAAGACCAGTTCGTCTGCTCCCTCCTGTTCATACCTTGCGGCAACCTCGACTGGGTCACCTGCGTCCCGAAGATTGACGAAATTCGTCCCTTTCACCACGCGTCCGGCGTGAACATCCAAGCAGGGGATCACTCGTTTGGCCAACATGCCAGCCTCAGTTCTTTCCCCGCATGAGGGATTGAAATTCGTCGAACAAATAACTGCTGTCATGCGGCCCGGCTGAGGCTTCCGGGTGATACTGCACGCTGAACGCCGGGACAGATTTATGCCTTACTCCGGCGATGGTGTTGTCGTTCAAGTTGCGATGGGTGATTTCCAAGCAATCAGGAAGTGTGTCTTCTGCAACGGCAAAGCCGTGATTTTGCGAAGTGATCTCGACGCGACCGGTTTCACAATGCAAGACCGGTTGGTTGGCGCCGCGATGTCCGAATTTCAATTTGAAGGTTTTCGCTCCGCTGGCCAGACTGAGGAGTTGGTGTCCCAAACAGATTCCGAACACCGGCTTCTTGCCGAGCAAATCGCGAATCGTCGATATCGCATACTCCAATGGCTCGGGATCGCCTGGACCGTTGCTCAGAAACACACCATCGGGATTGAGTTCGAGTACGTCTTTCGCTGTCGAAGTCCCCGGAAGGATCGTGACTTGATTCCCTCGGTCCGACAAATGCCTGGGAATGTTCCACTTCATTCCAAAGTCTAAACAAACGACATGAAACGGCTGCTTGCCATCGTCGGACTTGGCGTGTTCCATGAGCGGATGAAGTGTTTCCTGCCAAGCTCGACGGTTTTCCGGTACGACTTCCCGCACGAGATCTCTGCCCACGAGGCCAGGACTTTTTCGTGCTTTTTCAACCAGCGATTCATGGTCGAAATCGATACTGGAGATGATCCCTTTTTGAGCACCCCGATCGCGTATTCTCCGAACCAACGCACGTGTATCGATCCCTTCGATGGCTACGATTTGATGACGAATCAAATAATCAGACAGGGAACCTTGCGAGCGAAAATTGCTGAAGATCCTGCTGTTTTCTCGAACCACAAAACCCGACACCTGCGGTTTCGAGGACTCTACATCTTCCGGATTGATTCCCACGTTTCCAATCATAGGATAGGTCATCGTAACGATTTGACCGCGATAGCTCGGATCGGTGAGGATCTCCTGATATC
>CAYXFO010000300.1:0-5823 GCA_964464255.1 uncultured Pirellula sp. | reverse complement strand
CGATGACTCCCAAACCGAGACCCAACGCCAACCGCGACAGAGTAGCCCCGACGTCGCTCCAGAACATGGGTGGCTTCGGGTTTTCAGGGGGCGGTTGCGTCTGGAAGGTCCGCTGTACCCCTGCGAACAGTTGGATGAACGAGGGGATGGTTGTTTGCGACGGGTTGATCGTAGTTTGCCGAACTGAGAACCACTGGTATATGACCAGCGAGACGATAATCCCGCCGATTCCCATCGCGATAAACAACCATTTGGGAAGATCGCGACGGATCCTGCAGTGGGACAATGTAGTGGTCAACCACTCGAGCGAACGATCGATCATTCAAAAACCCTTCGACTAGAACCTGCCTCAGTTCTTATTCGACTCGATGTATGACTTGAGATACGAAGTATCGAAGTCCATGACTCCCTCTCCCGTACCAAAGGACAGCGAAGCAGGTTGTGGCGTCAATCCATATCTAACACAAAAGTCGCTTACCTTTTTCATCGTTTCTTTTTGGAACGCATCGCTGGTAAAGAGCCGAATCGCATCGTTGGGATCGGAGTAGAAACGGGTCTGCTTGACGATCGTCTTCATATCTTCGAGTTCCAACTTGGCAAAACGAGCACCGATACCGACCAATGTCTGATCGGAAGTCTTCGGATCTGCCATGCGTTGATTCATCGCATAGAAGGTTTCCAAAATCGCCATCGCGAATTCCTTGCCTCCCTCTTTCTTGAGGGAGTCTTTGCCGACGACGACCATGTCGATGATCTCTTCGGGAATCTCTTCGGAGCTGAAGAGAACTTTGGCATCGCTGCGACTGCGGACCGACTGCATAACAAACGGGTTCCAAACCATGATGGACGGAACTTCCGAGTCCTTGCCTTGGAAGGCAATCGCTGCTTGTGCAGGATCCATTTGACTGAACGGATAATCTGCAGTTGCGAGCTTTCGATTCTCCAAACAGCGGTCGAAGCAATACTGCGACACACTCTTTTCGAGGCCGCGAGTTTTCTTCCCCTTGAGCCCTTCGAGAGAGTCGATCCCTCCGGTGATGCAAGCATCGGCTCCCGCGCTGGTGGAGGTAGGAACGATGGCTACTGCGGGTCGAGAACCAGCGCTTCCCAAGATATCGATGTTAGTGATGCAAACCGCATCGGCCTGGGAAACTCCGTAGAGGGTGATGCACTGATCGTAATCGGCGAGAACCAACTCGATATCGACGTTGTACTTCTTTTCGATGGAGCCCATCGCACCCTCTTTGCCGTCGATCAAACCGACTTCGTCAGCGACGCCGAAGATGCTCCACGAGGGGTATTCGCTCCACGCCAATTTGAATTTGGCGGGTGCCTTAGAAGCCGAACCACCACCCGATGCAGTTCCATTTTTGGGCGTTGTCGCAGGCTTGCTCTCGGTGCATCCCGCCGCGGCCAGGGCGGCGATGAAGCAACTGAGGACGGACCATCTCCACATCGATTTCATTTTCATCTCTGGTTCTCCTGGTTTTGAAAGTTATCGGTTAAAGCCTTTGCTGGATCATGCCTCGGGAATCTTGGTGTCTTGAACAGCCGGTTCGCTGGTCTTCTTCTCTTGCGACAGACCGATCAGTGCGTCGAACTCATCGTCCGCAGCGGACTTCTGCGCATACTCGAGGAACTCGGACTCTGCCCGCTTGGAATCCATGCCAGCCAGTTCGCGGGAGATGCGGGCGTTTGCAGATGCCTTTTGGCGCATATCCCGAAGTCGTTGCAGTTCCTCGGAGGTCTTGTCGTTGGAAATGCCGTTGACCATATCTGCGATCTGCTTTTCCTCCGTAGCTGAAAGGACATCGGCAACCGCATCGTGCTTCTCTTCCTTGATCTTGTCCAGCTCACGCATCAAGCTTTGGATTTGGTTCTTGTGGCCGGTCACATTTTGAACGAGTTGCTTGAGATCTTCGTCGATTTCGTTGGCTCGCTGTTGTTTCTCAGCCAGGGTGCTGGAGAAGTCTTTGAAGGCGGATTGGCACTTGGCGTACTCGGGATCATTCTTGACCGCGACGGTATCTCCGTTGTACTTTTCCACCAATTGCTTCGCTCGCCCGGCAGCACCGGCCTTGAGCTTCTCCAGTTTCTGTATCTCTTCGGTGAGTGCGGTCAGTTTCGCCTTCTTCCCTTCTTCCTGGGCGATCATGGCGCTGATCGCATCCTTGTATTGATTCAGTCGATTCTTCTTTTCCTGAATGATGCGGTCGTAGTTGGCGGAGATCACGGTCGGGTTAGCGCTCAGTGCATCGGCGGCCGCGTCGATCTTGCCAGTGAACAGATACTTGAGTGCTCGAAAAAAACGGCCAATCGCATTGAACATAAGTTTCAACTCCTCTCGGGGAATTCATGAAGGGGAAAAGGATCTTGGTTTATTCTTTCAAAAAGGACTCGTAGTCGGGGGAGCTTTCGAGTTCCTTCATGCGTTCGTCGGAACGCTTGGCGGCTTCGATCGAAGCCGCCAATTCGCTCTGGAGTGTATCCATATCGCGTTCCTGGTTCTTGTCGGCGAACTTGCGAAATGTCTCGACTGCAGCTCGCAGATGACCGGAACTCTCGACAGCTTCGCTGAGAAACCGCTCTCGCTGCTCGAGGGCATCGCGTCGCGCTTGCCCGCTCAGTTGCTGCGCTAGATGATACATTTTCAGAGACTGTTCGAGTTGATCCACGGCGGCCCAAAAAAGTTGTCTCGCTTGTTTGACAATCTCCATGCTCCGCAACTGGATGCCAGGGGTTTGAGCCACCCGCTCGATCTCGGCTCGATTGACCCGAAGGATCTTCAAACAATCCTCGGTGCGAGCATCGTGATCGGCCAGGAGACGCTGGGCTAGATCGTTGAGCTTGGTTTCCTCGCGACGGATCTGGTCGGCTACTTGGTCCCGCAACGCTTTTTCGGTGATCGCATCCATCCGAAAGATAAACCGAGTCGCGAACCAGCCAATCCCCACCAAGACACCGACCAATCCAGCAGCGTTGAGCCAGTCGACGCCCCCTACCCCCCAGGACATGAGCCAAGCCGTCGCGCCACCGACGATCGGCAATACGACCGACGGCGCGACGAACAGCTCGTTCATAATTCGCTTTCGCAGATCGTCCAAAGCAGTTTGTCCTATTCCGGTTGTTCGATTTCAATACGGCACTTGACCCACAACGAAGCTCACCCGAGTTTGCCCCGTGATTTCGCCGGTGACGACGCGCATTCGCTCCGGTGGAATTCCGAGGGCCAGCAGATACTTCAGCGCGGCGTCTCCTCGCTGCTGCGCCAGTTGAAGATTGGCTTGCATGTCTCCAGCCTTTGATGCGTTTCCGCGGATAGTCAAATAGTATTGCGGCCAAGCCTGCAGTTTCTGAAATAACTCGTCGAGAATCCGTTTACTCTGATCGGACAGTGTCGCGCTGCCGCGCAGGAAAACAAGTTCCGGTACGCTGAGCGTGCCTACCGTTACCAACCGGTCCCACTGTTCGTCGCTGAGAGCCTCTAGCTTTTCCTCGACCCGCACCGATTCAGAAGACAGACCGGGATGAAAGTTGCGGGTCTGAAGATTCTCCAACGGGCGATCAAAGAAATAGCGGTTGAATTTCTCGTCGCTGCCAACGCTCGATATCGCTCCCGATTTCGACAGAACGGTGGCAATTCGGCCGAGCATATCTTCGACATGAACGACCGCTCCCGCGCGTTTGCCGAAGTGAGCGAAGTTCTCTTGCGTGTTCTTCCATTGGATCCCATCTACCAATCGATTGGCCTGTTCGGAAGTTAGTTCCTGCTTGGTCTGCTTGGCATCTTCCAGCAACAAGCGAATTAAGGCTGGTTTCTCATTGTAGGAGTGGAGTGCGGTGAAGTAGGCTTCGAGAACCGATTCGACCACAGGGCCATTTTTGAGCAAGTAATCTCGGCTGACAACCAACGAATCAACGATATAGCCGGTGAATCGCGAACTATCGACCAACACATGGAGTTGATCGTTGGCCAGTATTTGGCTGACGAAAGGTTCCCAAGTCACATACACGTCGTTAGTGGCGGGGGAGGCAGCCCGATAGCGGGCCATCAGTTTCTCGGGCGAATCAACTGTTTCGATGGCTGACGTTCCGACATTCTTGAGATCGAAGTCCTGCATCACCACCCGCACCAGGGTCTCGCTCGGGGAATCCCCGACGAGCACAAAGCGAACCTCGCTCTGATTGAGTCGATCGATATCGGGAAACTTGCTCTTGTAAGCCAACATCGCATCGGCTCCCCTCGTCTCGTCGATGATGGCGACGATCGTAGCGGCCGGAGCATCGTTGCTCGAGAGCGTCTTCAGGAACGCGTCGATGGGGAACGCAGCCATCTGCAACGTGCCCTTTTGCAAACCCTCAGCACGCTTGGCGTAATTGGCACCATCGTCGACGTTCTTGATGCGAATGCCTCGATCCGCAAGTTGTTTGCGAAACTCCTCGCTTCGCAGAATGGCGTATCCGGAAAAACTGTCGAGACCGAGCTGGATTTCATGCTTGTAGCGACTGGTTCCCGATGTCTTCTCAACTTTTTCGTTCTCTTGTTGCTGGGCTTGCTCCGCCTGCTGCTGAGACCGACGAGGATAAATCACCAAACGCCAGATCGAAACTCCGATCCCGAACAGGACGAGCCAAACAAGGGCGACCAGTACAATCTTGGCTTTGCTCACGATATCAAACGCGGTTCAGTTTACCGAAGGATCAACTCCCATCCTTGGCTGAAACCAGGGAGCCTCGAGGCGCGACAAACCCATTCGAGGAACAAGGACCGGAAAACGTATAGTACCATGAAGGCCGGGATCTTTGGGACCCTTCCTGAGTTTCTAGGAAGCTCCCCAGTTTTTTGACTCCAGCTTGCTCGGGAACGGACGATTCGTTAAGGAATGGTAGATGAAATCGCTAGAACGTATTGAAGCCATCCCAACGCTCGCTCCCCGACCCGCTCACGCTCACAAGGGACTCTACGGACACGCTCTTCTCGTCGGCGGAAGCCTCGGCATGACCGGAGCCATCATCCTCGCCGGACGGGGAGCCCTTCGCTCCGGAGCCGGGCTCGTCACCTTGGCTGTACCCGCCGCGTGCCAGGGAATCGCAGCCTCGGCACTCCCGTCTGCCATGACACTCGGACTCGACGATGAGTTGTCTGGATTAAAAGATCCTCGATTCGAAAACTGCACCCTGGCGATCGGACCGGGCCTAGGACGGAACCCGAACTCGGACCATCAAGTCGCCAAACTGTTTGTTGAATGGAGAAACACCGCCATCCTGGATGCCGATGCTCTCAACGCGCTGGCTAGCACGGCATGGCAGGATCTGAAGCCTCAGGGGGCTCGTATCCTTACACCCCATCCGGGCGAATGGTCGCGGTTCTGCGGTATTGCCGCCGCTGACCGAGCCGCTCAACAACAGCGAGCAATCGAAATCGCTCACAACCTCGGCTTGATCATCGTTCTCAAAGGACATCGTACGATCGTTACCGATGGAAACCGAGTTTATGAGAATTCGACCGGTAACCCGAGCATGGCGGTCGGAGGCAACGGCGATGTCCTTACCGGCATCCTCGCCGCGCTGATATGCCAGAAGCTCGCTCCATTCGCGGCCGCACAACTTGCAGTTTATTTGCACGGACTATCCGGCGATATCGCTCACCAACGTCTCGGAACGCCGAGTTCACTCCCCGAGGATCTGCTGGAACATTTGCCAGCCGCATTTCAGAGTCTTTAATGTTCAGTCGTTGGGCAACCCTTCGAAGAGTCTCGATCCGATCCTGACCATGGTCGAGCCTTCTGCGATGGCGATCGCGAAGTCTTGGCTCATCCCCAT
>CAYXFO010000299.1:2242-5844 GCA_964464255.1 uncultured Pirellula sp. | reverse complement strand
TCCATCAGCGTTTATCAGTGGTTCCTGTTCCCCGGCTGTTATCTTTCTGCCCGAAAATCTTTTTGCCCATCCGGTTTTCGACCGAGGCTCTTCTGTATGCGTGTCAATTGTTGCGGTGGCGGTCGACGGACTGGGAAGTCCGTCGTACGGGTGGTTCCGAACGCGAGGAAGGCGTTTGCGCGGTCGGGTTGGCAAAAAATGGAGGGCGAAAAATATTGGGACCTTTGGTTTGTTCATCTTTTGCCCTCAATCTTTTGCCAGACCGGTTTGTTGTCCGCGCTGTCGTGTGATAGGTCGGAAGAGATTCGGGCCGAAGACATGAGGGCAAAAAATGGAGGGCGAAAAATGAAGAACCAAAGACAGATCTATACCTCGACTTGCTCTCTCCTTTGTCTCTACTTTCCGAATCCTAGTCCCATCAGTGTCCATCAGCGTTCATCAGTGGTTCTTGTTCTTCGGCTGTTATCTTTCTGCCCGAAAATCTTTTTGCCCATCCGGTTTTTGACCGAGGCTCTTCTGTATGCGTATCGACCGTTGCGGTGGCATACGAAGGACTGGGCAGTCCGTCGTACGGGCGTTTCCGAACGCGAGGAAGGCGTTTGCGCGGTCGGGTTGGCAAAAAATGGAGGGCGAAAAAGTTGGGACCTTTGGCTTGCTCATCTTTTGCCAACAAGGATTTATTGGAGCCCATAGACCTCGTGGCCGTTAGAAGAGCCTCGTGGGGCTCGCACATGCAGGATGGTTTCCGATAAGAAACCTGATTCAAGCTAGGCTCGTTTCGGTAATTCTTCAAAAAGTCTCGCAACGATTTTGTCTGCTCCGATTCCTTCGGCTTGTGCTGAGAAGGTTGGTACCAATCGATGTCGCAGCACTGGCGGAGCGAGGGCTTCAATGTCGCTCGCAGTCACGTGAAGCCTGCCATGGAGGAGTGCCCGCGCCTTGCTCGCTACCACCATCTGCTGACAAGCTCGCGGTCCCGGTCCCCATTGCACCCAGTTCTTGACCCACTTGGGCGCATTGGGCTCGGCAGGACGCAACCATCGCACCACGTCGAGTACCAACTCTTTGACATGATCAGGTAGCGGGACCAAGCGAACCAAATGCTGATACTCCAGGATCTCAGGTCCAGTGATAACCGGCTCGATCGTGCCTGTGAGAGATCCCGTGGTTCGCTCGATGATTTGAGATTCCTGCTCGCGTGTCGGATAGTCGACCAACGTTTGAAACAGAAAGCGATCTCGCTGAGCTTCCGGGAGCGGATAGGTTCCTTCCTGCTCGATCGGGTTCTGTGTTGCGAGAACAAAGAAGGGTTCGCTGAGCTTATATGTCTTGCCCCCCACCGTGACGGCATGTTCCTGCATCGCTTCCAAGAGGGCGGCTTGAGTTTTCGGCGGTGTTCGATTGATTTCGTCGGCCAGCAGGATCTGCGTAAAGACCGGTCCGCGTACAAAGGCGAGTTGCCGGGCTCCCGATTCCGATTGCTGAATGATGTCGGTCCCGGTGATGTCGGCGGGCATTAAGTCGGGAGTGAATTGAATGCGATGGAACTCAAGCGCCATCGCTTGGGCGAGCGAACGGACCATAAGGGTCTTCGCCAATCCAGGCACTCCTTCAAGCAGGCAGTGACCTCCGGCGAGCATAGCGATCAACAATTGTTCGATGGTGTCGTCCTGTCCAACGATCACATTGCCGATTTGTTGGCGAATCTTGGTAAAGGCGTCTCGGAGTTTAGCGGCTTTGGCGACGTCATCCGGTGATGGAGGGGCAATTTGCAAGCTGGTCATACTTGAAGCCGATCAAAGGAAACAGATCAAACGTGGAAGGGCGAGCGAGTTGGGAGCGAGAGGGGTGCTGTGCTTGCTTTAGTTTAGTTGGAAATGGTCGGCAAACACAGCAGAGAATCCGGTCGGCGTTGTCATTGTCCGGCATGGTTTCCTTTACTTGACATCTATTCGGAACCCCTATACCTTTACGATCATCTCGGGGAATTAGCTCAGTTGGGAGAGCGCTTGCATGGCATGCAAGAGGTCAGGGGTTCAAGTCCCCTATTCTCCACTTCCGACCCTGCAAAACATTGGTTTCCGCAGGGTTTTTTCATAGGCGGACTGATCGCGATGCAGCAGGAAGCGTCCTGCAGCCACGGACCGTTGGGATTGACCAGATGAAATGGATCGACTGGTATAATTCACTTGACAAGCCAATTCGGTATGCGCAATCTGCCGCTCGCAGCCGTCGATATCCTCATCGTGTGGATCACGGAGGAGGCAAGGCGGCTTGCCAACCAGCACGCAATCGCTGTTTCATCGCGGCAAGTTGTTCGCTTTGCGCGGAATCGCCCGCAAGATTTCGGTATTCGAAGGGATCGCTTTGATGGTCGTAGAGTTCGACGCTGGTGTCATGCCATTCGGTGTACCGCCAACGTCCGTCGAACACGGTGCGCCCGAGTGTGCTGAGTTCGCCGAATTTCCCGTTTCCTTGCTCGCGAGGCCGCGAGACGCATGTGAATGCAGCGGTTTTCCAGTCGCGATTCGGGTTGTCCAAAAGCGGTACGAAACTCGTTCCCTCCAAGTTCTCTGGCGCTGGCAACTGGCACAGTTCGGCCAGCGTTGGGTAGATGTCGACCGCTTCTACAAGACGGTCAGTTGAGCCGGGACTGCGAGAGGGAGCGGCGACAATCAGCGGAATGCGAGCGCATTCATCGAAGAGGCTCAATTTGTGCCACAATCCTCCGTGTTCCCCCAGATGGTATCCGTGATCGCTGTGAAAAACGACAATCGTCTGATCCCATAGCTTGAGTCGATCGAGAGTATCGAGAAGAACGCCAACCTGAGCATCCATGTAGCTGATAGCAGAAAAGTAAGCGGCCAGAGTATCGCCCGGACGGTCCTCTGGAAACTTGGGATTGATCCCCATGCGATAGGTCAGCGCCTGGTCAGGAACGCCGGCGAGCGATTCGAGAGGTCCACGGCGTGGTTTCAAAAGGTCGGGCTGATAGAGCGCGTAATACTTTTCGGGGGCGATGTAGGGGGTATGCGGCATGCGGAAGCCAGCGGCAACAAAGAAGGGAGTAGATTCCGATGCGGCCTGTTCCACGAAAGCTGCCGCCTTCCTCGCGACCAATCCGTCCCAAGTGTCCTCATCGTTGGCTCGCAACACAATTCCGGAAGGGCCCTGACGACGCAAAATCTGCGACTCGGGAGGGTTCTTGGCTTGCGTTGTTTCGCGTATGTCGATGTCCCATGAACGGGGGTCTTCATGCTGATCTCCCGTATGAAAGATCTTGCCGACTTTGATCGTGCGGTATCCATGCTTGCGAAACAACTCGGGCAGAAAGATTGCGTCCTTCAAGTAGGTTCGCGTCGGCGTAGCCAGATCGACGATCTGTGTCGACGGCGTCCGCAATCCGCTGAGGAATGAGACACGCGATGGATTGCAGACGGGGTAATCACAATAGGCACGGTCAAATCGCATCCCATACGCTGCGAGCCGATCGATGTTGGGAGACTGGACGATCGGGTGTCCGTAACATCCAAGATGGGTGTTGAGATCATCCGAGACGATGTAGAGAACGTTCAGTCGCTCAGTGCTCTGTCGCTCAGTGC
>CAYXFO010000299.1:0-2142 GCA_964464255.1 uncultured Pirellula sp. | reverse complement strand
TCATCCGAGACGATGTAGAGAACGTTCAGTCGCTCAGTGCTCTGTCGCTCAGTGCCGTGGACCATGAGCGAACATACGACCGACATCGTAAGGGCCAAGGCGACCGATAGGAATGAAAAAGCATCCTTCAACGAGTCAGGGAGTCGTTTCATGATTATTTCTGCTTTGTTTCCAATGAATCGGGCCAGTGTGCGGATTCGGTTCGTGCTGTCGAAAAGTAGGTTTCGAATTTCGCGATCAAATCGGGATGTTCTGCAGCGACGTTGGACGACTCTGTCGGATCAGCCACGACATCAAATAATTGCAGCGGTTGATTGGGACCTAGCCTAAGCACTTTCCAGTTTTCGTGTCTGGCCGCCTGTTGAAACCTACCCGGTGGTCGCTCCCAATACATGGTGCGTTGCGAGAGATCCTGAGGCTTACCAGTCAAGCTTGGCAGTATACTGGTCCCATCGACACTTGGAGGCAACGGCGCTCCGGACAACTCCGCGAGTGTGGGCAAAACGTCTGGAAAATACCAGGGCGTTTCAGAAACTCGGCCGCTCGGCACTTGGTTGGGCCAGCGAACGATCATGGGTGTTCGCAGGCCTCCTTCCTGCAACGTCCCCTTCTTGCCCTGAAAGATGCTATTGCTTTGGAATAATGGGCCTCCGCCGAGAGGACTACCGTTATCGGACGTGAGGAAGACCAGGGTGTTATCGTCGATGTCGAGTTGGCTCAGCAGTTCGAGGATTTGTCCGACGCTTCGATCCATGTGAGTCACCATGGCTGCAAAGATCTTGGCTTCCTCCGGCCAGTCTCGGTCTATGTAGGGTTCAAGGCTTGGTACTTCAAGGTCCGCATGCGGAATGGTGAATGGGACATACAGAAAGAAAGGCTCATGTTGATGACGTCGGATGAAGTCGAGCGCAAATTCGGTGAACAGATCATGCGTGTAAACTTGCCGAGCGTTGTTCGCGTTCGCGAGAATGGTTTCCCGCTTTCCATTGCGCCAAAGATAATCGGTGAAATAGTACACGGCATGATTCTGGTTCAGGTAGCCGTACCACTCATCAAAGCCCTGGCGATTCGGTTCGCCGCTTGTACCAGATTCACCCAACCCCCAT
Organism: uncultured Pirellula sp.; assembly: GCA_964464255.1. Taxonomy (GTDB): domain Bacteria; phylum Planctomycetota; class Planctomycetia; order Pirellulales; family Pirellulaceae; genus JBKCUI01. The sequence goes on along the minus strand of CAYXFO010000299.1, from coordinate 1,036 downwards.
TTGCCGGTGATCCCCGTGGCATACCCCGCCTGCTTCAGCACCTCTGCAATCGTTACGTCTTCGTCGAGCAATGGGATGCGGTGCCCATCGCGCGATATCTCGTCGGGTACACCACCGACACGCCCACTGTTGTCGCGCACGCGTGTGTGGCCTGTATGTTGACCGGTCATCAACGCGCTGCGCGACGGTGCGCAGACAGATGCCCCGGCATAGCAATGGGTAAAGCGAGTTCCCTCGTTAGCCATTCGGTCGATGTTCGGCGTTTGAATCAGCTTTTGGCCATAGCATCCAAGATCGCCAACCCCAAGATCATCCGTCATGATAAAAACAATATTCGGTCGGGCTGCGCTGCGATCCCGATCTCGCTCTCCAGCCATCGCTGGCGTGAACGGTAGCGATGAGAAAAGTATCGCAAAGAGTACCGCCGAGGTAGTTCGCATCGATAAAGTCATAATCATTCTGCTGGTCTGTTGTCGCCTGGGATTGAATTCCGACATTCGGTTTAAAAACTCAAATCCGAACTCCTCGGCAGGCTGAAAGCCTAGCCAACGCATATTGCTTGCCCGCGTAGATGATACAACGATCTTGGCACGACGCGGGTTTATCCCCTTCGGATGATGATCTGATGATCGCCGGCCTGATCAGTGCCCACGCCCATCGCAAAGCCTCTGGGCGTGCCACCCACCCTACCGTAGCTACCTTCGCCAGACGGTGGACGATCGGATAGTGGCCTGATTTCACTTCGGCGCATCGAGTTGTTTAGGGTGCTGGCTGCGGTTATCTCGATCAGCGTCTCATGAATGTTCATCAGCAATTTCATCACACCATCTCCCCAAAAATCTTTCTGCCCTACCATTTTTTTGCCCGCCATCTTTTTGCCAACCTGCCCGTACGACGGCTTCCCAGTCCGTCGTATGCCACCGCAACAATTGACGCGCATACAGAAGAGCCTCGGTCGAAAACCGGATGGGCAAAAAAATGTTCGGGCAGAAAGATAACAGCCGGGGAACAGGAACCACTGATAAACGCTGATGGA